>CAWUHY010000016.1:0-28800 GCA_963922215.1 uncultured Gammaproteobacteria bacterium
TTCAACAAGCTGCTGCCGATCGTGCGCAAACAGGGCAACGCGTTCCTCGCTGCCGAGCGCGTGCACGGCGAACGCTTCCATTACTTCGATGCCGGAATCAAGCGTCTGATCATCGAGCTGGAAATGGACAGCTTTGCTGTTTTCCTCGTGCACCTGTCGCTGAAATACCGGCACCGGCATCTGCAGCTTCGGCACCTGCATGACCTCATTGCCGCTACGGACAAGCCGGTGATCGTCGCCGGTGACTTCAATACGTTCTGGGGACAGGATGAGATCTACCTGTTCATGAAGGCTTCCGGTCTGAAGTCGGCAAACACGAACGGAACGCCGACCTATCCAAGCCGTTCGCCGCGCAAGGAGCTGGATTTCATTCTTTACCAGGACGGGATCAACGTGAAGAATTTCGAAGTACCCGGTATCCGACTGTCCGATCACCTGCCGCTGGTCTGCGACTTTGAGGTCGCGTGACGGACGCTGAACAACACAAGGGAACACTATGAGCTACGAGCACTGGTTAACTGAATCAGATTCTGAGGGAATCCTCTGGCTACGCATCGACAAGGCCGATAGCGGCGCAAATGTCCTGTCCGCGCCCGTTCTCGAAGAACTGCACCGGATCCTCGAGCCGCTGGCGAGCCGGCCGCCAAAGGGGCTCGTCATTCATTCCGGTAAAGCCAACGGCTTCGTCATGGGCGCGGACATCAACGAGTTCACGCAGATCGACAATCCGGACGACGCGTACGAGCTGATCCGCAAGGGCCAGAAAGTCATGGACGAACTGGACGCGCTGCCCTGTGCGACCGTCGCCGCGATTAACGGCTTTGCACTCGGTGGCGGCCTTGAGCTCGCGATGGCCTGTGACTACCGAATTTCCTACGCGGGCTCGAAGAAGATCCTCGGCCTGCCGGAGGTCCAGCTCGGCATCCACCCGGGGTTCGGCGGGACTGTTCGTGCTGTCCAGATCATCGGCGTCCGTCCGGCGATGCAACTCATGCTGACCGGTGCGCCGATCGACTCGACGAAAGGCCGCAAGCTGGGCCTGATCGACAGAATTGCGAGCGAAGACAACTGGCGCCAGGCAGCAAAGGAGTTGATCGCCTCGGGGCAGCCGAAGCAGACCGCGCCGTTTGTCGAAAGACTCCTGAACATGGGTATCGTCCGCCCGCTAATCCGGCCGACGCTTGAAAAACAGGTCGCCCGCAAGGCGCGAAAGGACCACTACCCGGCACCGTACGAAATTATCGCATTGTGGGCGAAGCACGGAGCGAGCGGCGAAGCGGCCTACAAGGCTGAGGCACGCTCGATTGCGAAACTCATGTGCACGGACACGTCGCGCAATCTCGTGCGTGTTTTCTTCCTTCAGAACCAGCTAAAGTCGCAAGGTGGAAAGTCCGATGCGCCGCTGAACAACGTACACGTCGTTGGTGCCGGAGTGATGGGCGGCGACATTGCGTCCTGGTGCGCGCTGCGCGGGCTCACCGTGTCTCTGCAGGACCGCGAGATGAAGTACATCACGCCGGCGCTGGAACGCGCTGACGAGCTGTTCTCGAAACGCATCCGCAACGATGATGACCGGGCCGCTGCAAAACAGCGCCTGAAGCCGGACGTCGAAGGCGCGAATGTGCAGGACGCAGATCTGATCATCGAGGCCATCTTCGAAAACGTTGAAGCGAAAAAGTCGCTGTACGCATCTTTGGAGCCTTCCATGAAGGAAGGTGCGTTGCTCTCGACGAATACGTCGAGCATCCGGCTCGAGACGCTGCGTGACGAGCTTAAGGCACCCCAGGATTTTGTCGGCCTGCACTTCTTTAATCCTGTCGCGCAGATGATGATCGTCGAGGTCATTCGTTGCGAGGACACGAACCAGGCAGCACTCGATGCCGCGTTCGCATTCGTGAAACGCATCGGCAAACTCCCACTCGAATGCAAGAGTGCACCCGGTTTCGTCGTCAATCGCATCCTCGCGCCCTACATGGCCGAGGCGATGGCACTCTACGAAGAAGGCGTCGGACTCACCGATATCGACAAGGCCGCAGAAAACTTCGGGATGCCGGTCGGTCCTGTCGAGCTGGCTGACAACGTTGGCATCGACGTTATCCTGTACGTCTCGAAAGTACTCGGCGAGGCGATGGACCGCCCGATCCCGGCCCCTCTGCAGAAGCTTGTCGACGAGGGCCGCCTCGGCCGGAAATCCGGGGAAGGCTTCTACCGTTGGGAAGGCCGCAAGGCCGAGAAGCCTGCGGCGACCGGAAAGACACCGGCGGACATCCAGGACCGCCTCATCCTTCCGATGGTCAATGAGGCCGTCGCCTGTCTTGCCGACGGCATCGTCAGCGATGCCGATCTGCTCGATGCAGGCGTTATTTTCGGGACGGGATTTGCGCCGTTCCGCGGCGGCCCCATCCACTATGCACGCGAACGCGGCCTCGACGATGTGAAATCGACTTTGGGCCGCCTCGCAGCGGCACACGGCGAACACTTCCGGCCGCACGAGGGTTTTGAGACACTTTGAAACTGCGTGACGGGAACAACACGACAAAGTGTGCGATTAATCACGAAGTTCGCGGAATTGAATACCGGAAGTCGTTGAATTGCGTGTAGAATACCGCCGGTCTGGCGTGGGCCCAGACCATCTGAGCGACAAGAATCGCCCGTCAATGACAGGGTGACAACAGGATTGGTAATGTCCGAACAGGTAAGTACGGAGCTTCTCCGTCGCTTCTCGCCGCTTGACGGCCTGAAGCGCGACAATTTGAGCGCACTGAGCCGCAAGGTTGCGATTCGCGAACTCTCGCCGGGGCAGCAGCTGTTCAAGGAAGGCGATACAGAGAAGCGGACCTTCTACGTCATCACAGGCACGCTGGAGCTGTTTGACCAGGGTGGCGTCGTGGAAGAAATCACCGGCGGAACCGACGCAGCCAAGAATCCCGTTGCCCCGGTTTTCCCGCGTCGCCTCTCGGCACGAGCAAAGGATCGCGTGCAATTCTTAGGCATCGATAGCGACCTGCTCGATGTCATGCTGACCTGGGACCAGACCGGCCAGTACGAAGTCTCCGAGCTCAAGAGCGAGCAGGAAGAAGGCGAAGATGACTGGATGACCACTCTCCTCCAGGCCAAAGCCTTCCACAAAATCCCGCCGGCGAACATCCAGGCGATCTTCATGCGCATGCAGCAGATCAACTACAAGTCCGGCGACGTCGTCCTGAAACAGGGCGCCGAGGGTGACTTCTTTTATGTGTTGACGCGCGGCCGCGCGCTCGTCACGCGCGAGACACCGCTCAGCAAAGACGGTATCAAGCTTGCCGAGCTCACGGTCGGCGATACCTTCGGAGAGGAAGCGCTGATCTCGGAGGCGAAGCGCAACGCCACGGTCACGATGACGACCGACGGCTCGGTCATGCGCCTCGGCAAAGACGACTTCAAAAAGCTCCTGAATGAGCCGATGCTCGAGTGGGTCGACTACACCCAGGCCTCCAGCATCGTCTCGGGCGGTGGCCAGTGGCTGGACGTCCGTCTGCCGAGCGAATTCGAAAATTCCCATATCGACGGCGCGATCAACATCCCGCTGTATTTCATCCGCCTCAAGCTCAACACGCTCGAGCAGGGCAAGAAATACGTCGTCTGTTGCGATACGGGGCGCCGCAGTTCCGCGGGAGCCTACATCCTGAATGAACGCGGATTCGAGGCCTACGTCCTCGAGGGCGGAATCAGCAAGCAGCAGCCGTAAACGATCGCCGCCGCGCCAAAGCCTTACATCGTGTGGGTGGGCTTGTCGCCGCCGAGAGCACCGGCGAGATAGGTCTCGATCTTCTTCTGGGTGTTGCCCTGATCCTGGTCGCTGAACTGCACGCCGATGCCGGCCGTGCGTTTGCCCTGTGCGCCTTTCGGCGTCATCCAGATCACCGTTCCTGCAACCGGTATTTTTTCGTCTTCGCCCATCAGGTTCAGGAGCATGAAGACCTCGTCACCGAGCTTGTACGAACTGTTCGTCGGAATAAAGAGCCCGCCATTGATCACGTAGGGCATGTACGCGAGATACAGCGCACTTTTGTCCTTGATGGTGAGGGTCAGTAGTCCAGGCTTGCTCATGCTCGGTTCTCAGCGGCTCGCACGTAGTCGAGCCCGCGGGGTGTGTACGTCCAGTCCAGTCGTTTCAGGCCGTCTGCGAGGTCGATCAGCAGCCGCTCGAACGCAACCTGCACGTTAAACGAGCCCTTCGCGCTGGCTCGCAGACGATTGATTATGTCTAAATAGCAAAACAGTTTTCGCCTGTCTATGTGAGCAAGCGTCTTTGTGTCCAAACCGAGACCCGTTGCCCATTTTTCGCCACAAATCGTTGCTTTCACGGCGGCCTGGATCTCGCTCGCGAGCCAGTCGAGGACGAACGGCGGGTCGAGCTTGCTCCATTTCGCCGCGACCGGAATTGGGTCCAGACGACGGTCGAGAACGCCGGCAAGCGCCTCACGCATATCGCGGATCTCGTCCAGGCGCTCGATGGCTTCAGCCGCTGCGACCGGGGCTCCGTGACTCGTCGCCAGCGCCTCCACCCAGCCGCGGCCCGGTGACAGGGATTCCAGGAATTCCAGTGCGTCCGTCTCGGCTGGCGTGCCAACGGACACAGTCTGGCAGCGGCTAAAAATCGTCGCCGGCAGTCGCCCGGCGCGATCGGCAACGAGGATGATCAGCGCATCACCAGCGGGCTCCTCCAGCGTTTTCAGGAGCGCGTTAGCGGCGGACGCCGTCATTTTTTGTGCCGGCTCGATAATCGCGACCTTGCCTCGCCCGACATAGCTGGTCAGCGAGAACTCGCCAATCAGGGCACGAATCTGGTCGACGCCGATGCTCGATTTGTCCTCCGGGATCGAAACCCGATGAAAGTCCGCGTGTTCGATCGCCGCGATCGGATACCTCGGCAGCGAAGCAAAGTCTCCCGTCAGCTTGCCCGCCGCCATCCAGCTTGCGAGGGCACGCTTGCCGACGCCCGGAGGACCGGCGATGAGAACGGCATGCGGGACGCGGTCCCGGGCCTGCGCTTCACGCCAGCGGTCGCACTGTGTTGAGAGCCATTTCATTACAAATCAGTAGCTTGTTGCTCATTATTCAAGTGTCGCTTGATCATATTGCTCGCGATGTCGCGCACACTGTTACTTACCGCGTTCTGGTCGCGTGAAGCATCGACCAGCACGATTCGTTCGGGCTCGGCGCGTGCGAGCGCGAGGTAACCCTCTCGCACCCGCTCAAAGAATGCCTGTTCCTCGGTTTCGAAACGGTCGGCCTCGCCTCGCTTTCCTGCGCGCGCAAGCCCGACGTCTGTCGGCGCGTCGAGCAATACCGTGAGTTCCGGATGCGTGGCGCCGTGGGCCAGCTCGGCGACGCGGTTGATATCGCGCATCGACAGCCCGCGGCCCGCACCCTGGTAGGCCCGCGTCGAGTCCGTGAACCGGTCTGCGATGACCCAGGTCCCGTTGTCCAGCGCCGGTCCGATGGTGTTCGCCACATTGATTGCGCGGGCCGCAAACATCAACAGCAGCTCCGCTGAGGCCGGCATGACTTCCTCGGTGTGCTCTTTCAGGATCGCACGAATTTTCTCCGCATTGACCGTGCCTCCCGGCTCCCGCGTGACGAGCACGTCCAGCCCGGCAGACGACAACACGTCCGCGAAGACATCGATCTGGGTCGATTTCCCGACACCCTCGATGCCCTCGAAGCTGATGAAGCGTCCTCTCGTACTCATCCTTAGTCCCGCGAACGGAGCCGTTTCAGGTATTCCTGCACGGCAGCTTCGTGTTCTTCCAGCGTCCTGGAAAACGCGTGGCTGCCATCACCGAGTCCCGTGGCGACAAAGTACAGCTCGTCGCCGTCCGCGGGGTGCAGCGCAGCGTATATGGCATCGCGCCCCGGCATCGCGATCGGCGTCGGCGGCAGTCCACCGCGCGTGTAGGTATTGTACGGCGTATCCGAACGCAGATTGTTCCGCGTCAGGTCGCCGTTGAAGTCGGGAAGCAGGCCGTAGATGACGGTCGGGTCTGTCTGTAGACGCATGCCGAGCGCCAGGCGTCGCGTAAATACGCCGGATATCCGCTGGCGTTCGTCGGCTCTTGCGGTTTCCTTCTCGATAATCGACGCGAGAATCAGCGCCTCGTAAGGTGTCGTCGGAGCTGCCTGCTCGCTGCGCTGGGCCCATTCCTCCGCCAGCACTCGCTGCATGCTCTGGTACGCGTCGCGCAGCAGATCCCGTTTCAGGCCGCCGCGCGGGACGAGGTAGGTCTCGGGCAGGAAGAGCCCTTCCGGATTCGTGACCTCAGCACCAAGCTCGTCGAGCAGCGATGCCCAGTCTTCGTCTGTAAACGAGCCGGCGAGTACGGCGTCTTGCGCGACCGCGTCGACGACTTCCCAGCGGTTCCAGCCTTCCACAATCGTGAAGGGATAGAGCCGCACGTCCCCACTGATCAGGCGTTCGTAGAGCGATGCCGGCGTGAGGTCGGTTGTAATGCGGTACTCACCGGCCTGCATTGACTCGGCGTTGCCCTTGTAGCGCGCGTAGATTCTGAAGTACGCGGCGTTGTCGATGATGCCCCGCTCTTCCAGTTCGTTCGCGACGCGTGTGAAGCTCGAACCCTTCGCAACCAGGAAAGTATCGGCGCCGGATTGTACTGGCGAATCGAGAAAGTTGAGAAAATCCGATGCAGCGACCGCGGCGAGAGCAATGAACGCGACGGCCAGCAGGCCGGTGACGACGCGCACGCGGGCCGCACCTTGCTCGCGGTGCTTCAAGTGAGCTCGCGGAAGACCAGGCTGCCGTTCGTGCCGCCGAAACCGAAGGAATTCGAGACAGCGACCCGGACCTTCGCCTGGCGCCCTTCATTCGGGACGTAGTCGAGGTCGCAGTCCGGATCGGGTGATTCGAGATTAATGGTTGGCGGAATCTGCTGGTCGCGGATGGCCAGCACGGAGAAAATCGCCTCAACGACTCCGGCAGCTCCGAGCAGGTGACCGGTCGTCGACTTCGTTGAGCTGACCATCAGGCTTGTCGCCGCGTCGCCGAAGGTCCGGTGAATGCCGCGCGTCTCGCCTTTGTCACCGACCGGTGTCGAGGTGCCGTGCGCATTGAGGTAGTCGACCTCGTCGGGATTGATGCCGGCATCCTCGATGGCGGCCGTCATGCACTTCCGCGCGCCCTCGCCGTCTTCCGGCGGCGCGGTGATGTGGTGTGCATCGCCGCTCATGCCAAAACCGACGAGCTCAGCGTAGATCGTCGCGCCGCGCGCTTTCGCGTGTTCGAGTTCTTCCAGAACGACGCAGCCGGCGCCGTTGCTCAGCACGAATCCATCGCGGCCCGAGTCGAACGGACGACTTGCGCCCTCAGGGTCATCGTTGCGGGTCGTCATTGCGCGAGCTGCGCAAAATCCTGCCATCGTCAGCGGCGTTGTCGCATATTCGGAGCCGCCGGCAAGCATGACGTCTGCGTCACCATAAGCGACACTGCGCCCGGCAAGACCGATGCAGTGCGTCGAAGTCGCGCAGGCGGTGACGACTGACAGGTTTGGCCCGGTCAGGTGCCTCGCAATTGAAACCTGCCCGGACGTCATATTGATGATGCTGCCGGGAATGTAGAACGGCGAAATCTTGCGCGGTCCGCTCGAAAGAAATTTGTTGTGGTTGTCTTCGATGGTCTGAATGCCACCGATTCCCGCGCCCATCGCTACACCGACGCGATGCCCATTCGACTCATTGATTTCGAGGCCTGAGTCCTCGATCGCGTCGTAGCACGCGGCAATGCCGTAATGGATGAACGGGTCGTTCTTGCGCTGGTCTTTCTTCGCGAGATAACGGTCCGCGTCAAAGCCCTGTACGAATCCTGCGACCTGCGTTGCAAGATCGCTCGCGTCGAATTGCTCGATGCGGGAGATGCCGGAGACGCCGTTACAAACGTTGTCCCAGGCTGTTTTGAGATTACTGCCAACGGGAGAGACGATTCCCATGCCAGTAACGACGACGCGCCGCTGTTTCAATGTGGACCTCCGGGAGGAAGTGCCGGGTGGTTGGATACGGCGGCACCGAAAAGTGCCGCCGTACAACCAGACTTAGTCGTCGCCGTCGCCGGAGCGTGCAGTAACGAAATCGATGGCCTGCTGGACCGTCGTGATCTTCTCGGCTTCCTCGTCAGGAATTTCTGTTTCGAATTCCTCTTCGAGAGCCATGACCAGCTCAACGGTGTCCAGTGAATCGGCACCCAGATCGTCAACAAAAGACGCGTCGTTGGTCACCTCGTCTTCTTTGACGCCGAGTTGCTCTGCAACGATGCTCTTTACCTGTTCTTCAATACTGCTCATTTTGTCTTCTTCTCCTGCGAAGGCATTTAAAATTGGCCACTCGACGGTCGAAACGACTTTTAAGACCGGCTGATACTGTTCGCCGGCCTGTCTTGCGTTCTCTTGTAGGAATTCCCCGTCTCGCTCTTAAGCCTTTGTTTTTATTAAGGCTCATCCATCGTGGATCGGTATTGTAAGTGAAAGCGGAAGGTCAATCTACACGCTTTTCGCTTGATTTTTCAGCCCAAAAAGTCCAAGCCTTAGCGAGACTGATCAGTCCATCAACATGCCGCCGTTGACGTGAATCGTTTCCCCCGTGATGTAAGCACCCCCGGGGGACGCGAGGAACAGGACGGCAGCCGCAATATCGTCGACGTCGCCGAGGCGCCCGAGCGGGACCTGCTCCAGCATCGCCGCTCGCTGGTCTTCCGGCAGCACTTTCGTCATGTCGGTGTCGATGAAACCCGGAGCGACGACATTCACGGTGATGCCGCGAGAGCCTATTTCGCGAGCCAGGGACTTGGAGAAGCCGATGATGCCCGCCTTGGCTGCCGCGTAGTTGGCCTGACCCGCGTTACCCATGATGCCGATCACCGAGGCGATATTGATGATGCGTCCCTTCTTCGCCTTCATCATGCCGCGCAGGCAGCCTTTCGACAGCCGGAACACGCCGCTCAAGTTCGTCCCGATGACGTCGTCCCACTCTTCATCCTTCATGCGCATCAGGAGGTTGTCGCGCGTAATGCCTGCGTTATTGACCAGAATGCCAGGAGCGCCCTCTTCGCCCTGGACGTCTGCGAGCGCAACTGCGATCGAGTCCGGGTCGGCGATGTTCAGCACCACTCCGCGACCGCTGTCGCCGAGGGCCTCGCTGATGCCGGCCGCGCCCTTTTCGCTCGTTGCGGTTCCAACGACACGCGCCCCGGCCGCTGCCAGCTGTGCGGCAATCGCCTTGCCGATGCCTCTCGATGCACCCGTGACCAGCGCAACTTCAC
This sequence comes from uncultured Gammaproteobacteria bacterium, assembly GCA_963922215.1. GTDB lineage: Bacteria > Pseudomonadota > Gammaproteobacteria > Steroidobacterales > Woeseiaceae > UBA1847. Next base: position 9,308 of record CAWUHY010000016.1, read on the forward strand.
CGTCCAGTGCATTCGCAGAAAAAATGGATCCCATTTCGCTTCTCCCCAGTGCGTGTCGGGCTGCCTAAGCCTCGAGCTCTTTGTTCAGATTATCAAGATCGTCCAGCGTTCCGGCGCTAACAGACCGGTCGATTCGCCGCATCAGGCCTGCCAGCACCTTGCCGGGGCCGCATTCGATCACTCGATCTGCGCCTCCGCCGAGCATCGCCTTGACCGTGCTGGTCCATTGCACAGGGCTGTAGACCTGCCGGGACAGGCGCTCTCGAATGTCGTCGGGACCACCGTAGGGCGCAGCGTCGGACGCGCTGATGACGTCGACCGTCGGCGGGCGAATGTCTGCGGCATCCAGAGTCACACTGAGCGCCTCGCCAGCTTCCCGCATCAACGCTGAGTGTGCAGGCACACTGACCGGCAGCTGGAGCGCGCGTTTGGCGCCTTTCTCCTTGGCAAGAGCGATTGCCCGCTCCACGGCAGTTGCGTGGCCGGCAATCACCACCTGGCCCGGCGCGTTGAAATTCACCGCATCACAAACCTCTGCGCCTGCGGCCTCAGCGCAAACCTCGATGACCGCATCGTCGTCGAGCCCGAGCAGCGCCGCCATCGCGCCGACACCGGGAGCGACCGCGTCTGCCATCAGCTCGGAACGACGCTTGACGACCGTGACGGCGTCCTGGAAACCAATTGCGTCCGCCGCGACCAGCGCGCTGTATTCGCCGAGGCTGTGGCCCGCGACCATGTCCGGCATCGCGCCGCCGCAATCTCGCCAGACGCGAAATGCAGCAACGCCTGCCGCAAGCATGGCCGGCTGTGTGACCGACGTCTGGGCGAGATCTTCTGCCGGGCCGTGTTGAACGAGTGACCAAAGGTCGTAGCCAAGCACCTGGCTCGCCTCCTCAAAGGTGTCCGTCACAAGCTTGTGCTCATCGGCGAGCGTCCCTTGCATGCCGACGGACTGTGAGCCCTGTCCCGGAAAGACAAATGCTAGCGTCACTCAAGTTCTCCTCATTGCGTATCAGGGCGCCGGATTATAGCGGTGGTGACGATCAAGTCCCAATCAGCCGGCGCGAAATCGGCGCGATACCACGACAATCGCCCCCGAAGCCAGCCCTGAAATTGCACCGTAGAGATGCGCCTCGACGATCACAGCCCCGCCTACAGTGGCCGAGGAACCGGGCAGTGGCCCCGACAGCTGTTCGTAAACGAGTTTGGCTGCAATGATGATCAGCAGCACGATAGATTCGATTCGCGCATTGCCTGAAAGCGCGCTCAAAAGCCCGGCCACAAGCAAGCCGTGTAGCACGCCCGACAGACCGACATAGTTCTGAAGCTGTGGAAGTCCAAACCAGAGTCCGAGGCTGGTGCCGGCCAGGCAGACAAGCAGAACGACGAGCCACTGGCGTAACGTCAATGCGCTTCCACACAGCAGCGCAACGAGCACAAGGCCGCCGACGTTTAGTAGCCCGTGAGCGACGCCGAGATGGACAAAGTGACCGCCGACCAGACGCCAGAACTCGCCGCTCAGGATCGCGGCTCGGTCAAAACTCAAGGCGTCGCGAGCACCGTTCGGCAGTAGCATCAGGGCGAGGCAGACCAGTGCGACGGGCGCAAAAAAGTGCCAGTGCCCTGCCTCTTTCCTGCCTTGCGCTTGCGGCTTCATTAACCCCATCTTTGATATACTGACGTTTACGTCAATGAACTGCCACAGGCAGCGCAATGCAAGATTTCTGGAGAGTTGAGTGAGCAACGCAAAGCGGCATCAGAACGGATTCACCCTGATTGAAATTATGGTCGTCGTAATCATCATCGGCATTCTCGCCGCTATTGTCGCGCCGAACGTCATCGGTCGGGTCGACGACGCAAATGTCACGAAAGCGAAATCGGAAATTCGCGTGATCGACAGCGCACTGAAATTCTACCGTCTCGACAACTTCACTTATCCAAGCACGGAACAGGGACTAGAAGCGCTCGTCGAGCGACCAAACGATCCGAACATCCGCAACTGGAAAAGCGGCGGCTACCTCGAAGGCGGACGCGTTCCGCTCGATCCGTGGGGCAATCCCTACCAATACCTCAACCCCGGCACGCGCGGGGAGATCGACATCTATTCCTTTGGTCGTGACGGCAAGCCAGGCGGCGAAGAAGCCGACAAGGACATCGGCAACTGGGATCTGAACTGACCCGGGTCAGATTCCGGCCGTTGCCGAGCTTGAGTTGAATGAGCTGTCGCCCGCGCCAACACGGATTTACCCTACTCGAAATCATGGTCGTCGTGGCGATCATTGGCATCGTTCTGTCCGTCGCAATTCTGTCGCTCGGTACCACCGGCACGGACGATCGTCTCGATGACGAGGTGCTGCGTTTCGAAACCCTGGTCGAAACGGCGCGCGACGAGTCGCTCATGCAGGGTCGCGAATACGGCATCGAATTTCTGCAGCGGGGCTATCGATTCCTCGAGCTTGACCCACTCACCCGCCAATGGGGCGAAATCGTAGGCGATGACATTCTGCGCTACCGGGACCTTCCTGAATTTCTCGAATTCGAGCTGTATCTCGAAGGGCAACTGATCGAGCTTGAGTACGAGCCGATCGCGCTCGACGCAGAAGATGACGATGCCTTGGAACAGTTCCAACCGCATGTCTTCCTGTTTTCGAGCGGCGACATGACGCCCTTTGAACTGTATGTCCGCCATCTCGACCGCGACGATGGAATTGGGATCAATGGCGGCATTCTTGGCGATCTCGAGCGCATTGAGGAATTTGAATGAAACGGCGGCGCCTGCAGGGCTTCACTCTGTTGGAAGTGATGATTGCGCTCGCGATCGTCGGCCTTGCACTGGCAGCCGCGAGTATCAGCGTCAGCCAGATGGTGGGCAACGCGAACACACTACGTGAGCGCACCTATGCGAGCTGGATCGCGCAGAACAAGATCACCGAGATTCGCCTTGCCGGCGAATTCCCGGAAGTCGACAGCACCAGCGGCGAGATCGACTTCGCGGACAACACCTGGGCCTGGCGCGCGGTGGTGACGGAGCCCGGCGTCGAGGGCCTGCGGCGCATCGACGTATCCGTCTCGTGGCCCGGCGAGGAGAACCCGATCCGGACGGTCACAGGATTCGTCGGCGAGCCGATGGCACCCGGTGTCGGTGCGCAGGCGTGGACCCCGCGCAGGGACCGCTCGAGGACGACGCAGTGAGACGCGCATCCGGATTCACGCTCATCGAGGTACTCGTTGCCCTCTCCGTATTTGGCGTAATGGCGGCGCTCGCCTACTCCGCGCTCGGGCAGACGCTGGCGAACGCCGACATGCTGACCGAGCGCATGGAGCGACTGCAGCGCGTGCAGCGCGCGATCCGGATCCTCGATGCAGACTTCCTGCAGGCCGCGCCGCGACCGATTCGCGATCCGCTGACCGACGGCATTGCGCCGGCTCTACGTTCCGAGCTTGGCCTGGATTTCGCGCTGGAACTGACACGCACGGGCTGGAACAACCCGGCAGGTCTTCCGCGCAGCACACAGCAGCGCAGTGCTTATCGCCTCGAGGAAGACGAACTCGTGCACTACCGCTGGAACGTTCTCGACCGGACGCTGGCGAACGAGCCGGTCCGGACTGTGCTGCTGGACGGTGTCGAGGGACTCGCGTTCCAGTATCTCGACGTGTCCGGCGAGTGGTCGCCTGTCTGGCCCCCGCGGGCCGTTTCCATCAATCCGCGGCTGCGCCCCCGCGCCGTCGAATACACGCTGACGCTGACGCGTGAAGGTGAAATCACCCGCCTCCTGGAGATCGCCCCGTGAGGCGCCTGCAACGCGGGGTCGCGCTGATCACGGCTATGCTGATTTTTGCCCTCGTCGGTTCGGTCGCTCTGAGCCTCGCCTGGGACAGCGCGCTCGATGTGCGCAGAACAATGGCATTGATGTACCGCGACCAGGCCATCCAGATCGCATACGGCGCGGAAAGCTGGATGCAGACGATCCTGCAGCAGGATCTCACGGATTCCGAGACGGACCACCTGGGCGAGATCTGGGCGACCGAATTGCCCGGACTGCCCATCGACGGTGGCGAGGTCTTCGGCCGGATCGAGGATCTGCAGGGCCGCTTCAATCTGAACAATCTCGTGCAGGACGATGGCGACGTCGACGAAGATGCACTCGATCAGTTCCGCCGTCTGCTCGAGGCGCTGGAAATCGACCCGCGCTATGCCGGGATAACGGCCGACTGGATCGACGCCGATATTGATCCGCTGTTTCCGGACGGCGCGGAGGACCCGCTGTATTCATCAGTCATTCCGCCCTACCGCACGGCGAATCAGCTAATCGTCGACCCGAGTGAGATCGCCGCGATCGAAGGCATGGAAAAAGCGGTCTATGAACGCCTGCTGCCGCACGTGGCTGCGCTCCCGCGCGGCACGCGAATCAATGTGAACACCGCGACGCCCGCCGTACTGCAGTCCCTCGACGACAATCTGTCGCCGTCGGACGTCGAGCGCCTCGTCCAGGAGCGCGAAGAACTCGGCTTCGCCGACGTCGTCGAGTCTTTCAGCACGCTGGTCGAACCGGACGTGCTGAATGAGCTCGGCGAGGAAACAGAGTATTTTCAATTGAAGCTCTCGGTACGGATTGATACCGTGCGCATCACCTATAGCAGCACCTTGCTTCGTTCGGCCAACGGCGATGTGGTGCCTATCCTGAGAAGCTTTGGAAGCCTCCAATGACGGACTACCTGATCATTCGCCTGACGCACGATGACCTGGCCGAATGGCTGGTCGTCGACGACGAAGGATCGCGCAAGAGCGCGACCGGTCGCGGCTCACTCGAAGAGGCCGCCGCGGCTGCGGATGGCAAAAAATGCATCGTCCTCGTTCCGTCACTCGATGTGATTACACTGAGCACCGACCTGCCAGCGCGCGGAAATCGCTTGCTGGCCGCCCTTCCCTACGCATTGGAAGACCAGGTTGCAGACGACGTGGAGTCGCAACACTTCGCGCCCGGCAAACGTGACGAGTCCGGCAATCTCCCGGTCGCTGTCATCGCGAAGGATCAGCTCGACAGGCATCTGGAACGACTCGAAGACGCTGGCATACAGGCGGCCCGCCTCGTTCCCGAATACCACGGCCTCGTCGAAGTCCCGAATACGCTGTCGCTGCTGATCGAAGGCGACCTGATCATGTTTAATGACGGACGCGGTCTTAAGGTGGCCTTGAGCGGCGCGTCTCCGTCCGAGCTGATCGCATCGGCGGGCTATATTGGTACCGACGACGCGGATGCGCCGCGCTCGCTAGTAGTCTATTGCGACGAATCGGCACGCGATCGCTTCGACAACGACTTCAACGCCCTGCGACACGAACTCGACAGCGTCGACGTACACGTGCTGTCGGACGGCGCACTGCCGCGGCTCGCGATTGCTGTTGCCGGCGGCCAGGGCGTCAACCTGCTCCAGGGCCGGTATGGCGAGAAGACCGAGGCTCGCACGCTCCTGAAGCCGTGGAAGACGGCGGCGATCCTGCTCGTCGGCGTGATCCTGGTCAGCGTCGTGGGTCGCGTTGCGGACTACATCCGGCTCGGCGACGAGGAAGCGGCACTCAAGGCCCAGTTTACCGAGCTCTACCGTGACTTGAGGCCCAACGATCAGCGCGAGATTCTGGACCCGCTGGGTACGGTTCGTTCGCTGGAAAGAACGCTGGGCACCGGGACGAGTGCTGTGCCGGTCTTTTTGCCATCGATGCAGGCGGTCGCGGCGGCGATCCAGGCGAACGGATCGGTCGAAATCGAAGCCGTGAGCTACCGGGCCGGCGTCATCGATATACGTTTGACGGTTCCCGATGTGGCGACACTGGATCGCATCCAGCAGGCAGTGAATTCGACCAACCGCTTTGTCGCGACTATCCAGTCGACGACGCAGGCGAGCGAGGGCGTCGACAGTCGCCTGCAGATCCGGGAGGCTGGCGCATGAATGCCTGGTTACAGTCTCTGGAAGCGCGTGAGCGACTGTTCGTCATTGTCGGCGCGATTATTGTCGCCTGCTCGCTTGCGTACGGCCTGGTGTATGTACCGCTGGATTCCAGCTACGCCGAACGTCGACAGAATGTCGAAAACTGGCAGAGCGCAGTCGCGGCGATTGCACCGCTGAAAGCGCGCGTGGAGGCTGGAGGTCCGACGAACCAGTCACGGCCGTCAAACCAGACGCCCGTCGTCGTCATCGACCAGACGCTGCGCCAGCGCGGCCTGAATACATCCCTGCGGCGCAGCCAGCCGGTCAGCAATACCGGTATTACAGTTGAATTCGAGAATGTCGCGTTTGATGAACTCGTACTATGGCTTGGAGACCTCGGTGACAACCACGGCCTGCACGTTCAGGCCGGAAGTTTCTCCAGCCCGCCGCGCGCCGCGCCCGGCCGCGTCGATGCCAGGCTGACACTGGAACGCGGCCCCTGATGAAAGGTCTTCGTGCGTACGTCCTCGCGGGCCTGCTGGTTTTTATCGCCGGGCTCGTCATCACCGCACCTGCGAGAGTGGCTGTTGCGCTGTTCGCACCGGACAACATCCGCATCAGCGACGTGTCGGGTTCGGTCTGGAACGGGCGCGCCGGTGCCGTCCTGGCGAGCGGCGTTTACCTGCGTGACGTCCAGTGGAAGCTGAAGCCGATGGCCCTGCTGACAGGCACTGCCGCACTGAACCTCGATGCGGCATTGCCCGGCGGATTTTTGACAACGGAGCTGGAGCTGCGGTCTGAAAATTCGCTGTCGCTTAGCGAGCTTTCGGCGTCGCTTCCGCTTGCGCTCATTGCAGACGCCGTACGGACGCCGGGACTGTCCGGCGAGGCGAGCATTCGTTTCGCGTCGCTGGATGTTGAGAACGGAGTGCCGGTCAGTGCAACAGGCACAGTGAATATCGCGCGACTCGTGGTCCCTGCCCTCGGGGCCGGTAACCTCGGCGGCTATCGGCTTGAAGTCACTCCCGCCGACGACGGCATTGTCGGCAGTCTCGAAGACACCGACGGTGTCGTGGACATCGCCGGGAGTGTCACGCTTACGACGGATCGTGCCTACACGCTGCTCGCACGCCTCGAGCCGAAGCGGTCAGCCCCGGAACGCCTCAAGACGCAGATCGGCTACCTGCCGAGAACCGGTGTCGGCGACCAGCGCGAAATTCGATTGGAAGGGTCACTTTAGAGCTCTACGTTGCGGCCATTCGGCTGAACCTCGACGAACAAGGCCATCAGCGGATAGTAGAGCGCGGTCTTCGCCTTCACGCCCGTGAGTCCCTCGTACAGCGTTTTGTACGTGTAGAGCTGTCCGGAGTAGCGGCGCTGTTCGTCGTCGAGAAAGCGATCGAGTCCACCGCCTTCGTGGTACCCGGTTTTGTAGTCGATGATCCAGTGCTCGCCTTCGTCAATGAGCACCCTGTCGATAATGCCGGACGTCAAGGCGCCGTCAACGACGCCGGTAAGCTCGAGCTCTGCATCGCCTTCACTCTCCAGAATCCACGCAGCACGTGCATCGTCGCGCATCGTCCGCAAAGCCTGGTCGACCCGCTCCCGAACATAGACCACTCGCTCGTCCGCAATGCCGAGCTGACGCAACCAACGGCCTTCGCGCGACTGACGAGCATCGCTGTCGAGTGTTGACAGGGATAATCCGTCTTCAACGGCCATCTGCAGCCAGCGGTGGACGATCGTTCCGGCAACCTTTGCCTCCTGGCCCGCCCATTCGAACTGGACTTCCCGGTTGTTCGCCGCGGAACGAGTCCCTCGAAGTGTCGGCATGCTGACGTCCGGGCGTCGCCCGTGCTCCTGAATGATCCGTCTCTGGGGCATAAGCCATTCGGGGCCATCGTCCGCGTGATAAACGGTCTGACCGGAACGGTGTGCGTCTTCGTACGTCGCTTCCGCCATCGGCCAGAGCAGGTCCAGCAAGGTGCCCTTTCGCGGCTTTGCGAGCGATCCGTCCTTCTCCTGGATCGTCGTGTGTCCAACGAGCTGCAGCGATCGCTTCGCGCGTGTTGCAGCGACATACAAGAGACGCTGTCTCTCGAATTCGTCCTTCTCCTTGTTGACGCTGTGTATGTAGCGATAAATCGGATCTTCGTCGCTCGCTTCTGTTGGCTTGATCGGGGCAAGAATCGGACTCTGCCGGTCTGGCAGGACAGCCTCGATCCAGTTCACGAGCGTCTTTTCGGTCGATGCCGATGCGCGACCGATCCCGTGCAGAACAACGTGGTCGAACTGCAACCCCTTGGACTTGTGCATGGTCATCAGTTGCAGCCGTGCGTCGCTCACGCTGGACACACGTTCAGCATCGAGCTGCTGCTCTAAACGTGCGACGTCGGCCAGTGTTCCACCCGATTCGAGGCCGGCCAGCACAGTCAGAAAGCGCTGCGCGTTCTCGACCGCACTCGCGTCTTTAAGCAAAGCCGGCGATGCGAGTCGATACCAGAGCGTCTCGACGCGTTCCGCGAGAGAGCGAAACCGGCCTCCAGTCTTCAACGCCTCTATCGCTGACCGATGTGTCTCGATCAGAGCGAGTCCTGATTCAGAGAGCGCCGCGAGCCGCGACTGGTCGTCGAGCAGAAGCGGCACGGGCGTTTCCCGGTCGCCGGTGACCAGCGCAAGCAGATCGCGCCAGTCAAGTCCGAATGCGGGCGAACGCAGGAGCGCAAGCCACGCGTGTCGGTCTCCCTGGTGCGCCGCAGCGCGCGTGAGAATCAAGAGGTCGATGATTTCGGGAAGATCGGTCAAGCGATCGATATCGACCGCGCGGAAGTGGCAGCGCCGCCGTCGCAGCTCTGGTATCAACTCCTGCACCTGCGTTCGCGAACGAACAAGAACGACAACATCGTCATCGGGCTTGCTGGCAAGCAGGTTTTCAATGACATCGGCGGTCGCTTTCGCCTCGGCATCCGTGCTCGTGCCTAGCACGGGATGAAAGACGACGTCGCCGGCGCCTGCGAGGTGCGGCGCAGCGACCGCATGCGCATAACTCACGGCACCCCTGTTCGGTTCGTCCCGCGGGGCAAAGATGCTCGAGAAGCTCTCATTAAACCAATCGACCAGGCGCGATCCGGACCGAAAGTTTTGCTGCAGCAACAGGGGTTCGAGGTGAACGTCGCCGATTCCGCGCTGCTTCGCGTCAAGGAATTGCGCGACCTCCGCGTTGCGGAATCGATAGATCGATTGCATGGGGTCGCCGACGCAGAACAGCGTCCGGCCGTCGCCGGGTGTCCATCCGTCGACGAGGCGCTTCAGGAAATCGTACTGCCCGATCGACGTATCCTGCATCTCGTCGACGAGAATGTGCTTGAGCTGGTAGTCGAGCAGCAGCGCGACCTGGCCGGGATCCTCTGCCTCGCCAAGCGCGCGCTTCGCATCCAGCGCAATCTCGATGTAGTCGACGCTACCCGTTGCGAGAAACAGACGCTTCAACTCCGCGCTGGCGAGGATCAGCAGGATCAACAGAGATTCGAGAACCTCCCACTGCGTGTCCTCGTAGCGCGCCGCGGGCAATAGCGCGACGCGCTCCAGCGCCGATTCCAGCGACGGCACGCGCGCCAGCGTCTCCGTCAGGTCCGCGAAGCGCTGCTTCCACGCCTTGGGCTCTCCATCGCCTTTCGGAAACCCATCGTTAACCGTCAGGCGCTTCCGAAACGTTCCGCCTTTCGTCAACAGGAATTCCATGACCGAAATCCAGGCGGCCACATCGTGCCGGTCCGGAAGCCGCTGCATCCCGGCGACGGCTTCCGCCGGCGTGCCCTCTGCCTCGAGATTTGAGTCGGCATAGCCGGCCAACGCCAGTAACTCGGGCACGGCCTCTTTTGGGAAAAGCTCTTCCAGCGCCTCGAGCTGTTGCTTGACCAGGAGAGCCAGCGTCCGTTCCAGCGTTTTGCGAATGTCGCTAAACGCGTCTCCGCCCTGCACGCCGATCAACGGCAGCCACTGGTCTCGCGTCCGCAGCATCTCGGCGAGATGGCGAAGATAGCGACCTGTATCGTTATCGAGATGTGAGAGAACCGTCGACACCGCATCGCGATACGTGCCATCCGTGTCGAGGTGGTCCAGGGTTGCGGCAGCCGCTCGCTCGTAGATCTCACTCAGGCCCGAGTCAGACAATATCCGGTTTCCGACTGTCGCCGCAGCCGTAGTCAGCGGTTGCATACGCGTAATCTGTGCATTGAGCGCATCGAGCGTCTGTATCCGCAAACGGCCGGGATTGTCGTCAAGTCCCCAGCTCTTCTTCGAATCGCGTGACAGGACTCGCAGCGCGAGCTCGTTGGTCAGCTTCAGGTGCGCTTCCTCCGGCGTCGAACCAGACCGGGCGCGTGCCAGCGCCGCGCTGACGCGGAGACGCATTTCGGCTGCTGCCTTCCGCGTGAAAGTGATGGCGAGAACTTCCTCGGGATGCTCGACGAGCGCCAGCAGCGCGAGATAGCGCTGAATCAACAGCTCCGTTTTACCGGACCCCGCCGGCGCCTGGACGATGAAGGAGCGGCTGACATCGAGCGCGTCGCGCCGTGCCTCCCGGTCCCTCTCGAGTGCGGGATCAGCGACCACGTTTCAGTTCCTCCGCGCGGGACAGAAGGCGCGTCTTGCGGCTGTCCTTTTGTTGTTGCTGCGCGAGGACGCGCACATCGCCGCGAATGAATCGCTTGCTGTGGACGACAGCCTCCGCCTGCCATTGACGCAGTCGGTCGTTAAAACCGTCAACGTCGCCGGCGAGTCCCGTTCCATCGCCCTTGATCGAGATGCCGGTCGCGTTGATGTTGTAAAAACCAATCGCTGCAGTGTCTTCCGCATTGACCATCGCATACAGAACAAGCTGGTAGGACTGCAGCTCACCGTCTGACACGAGTCTTTTCTCGCCGCCGGTCTTGTAGTCGAGCACGACGAGGCCACCGTCGTCGAGTCGGTCGATGCGGTCTGCGCGAAGCTTCAATTCGAGTGTCTCAACCGCGAAGCGCCGCGCCTCCTCCAGTGACAGGATGCTGAACGCGTGTTCGCGTTCGCAATCAAAGCGCCACACGCTTTTCAACAGACGACGCATGCGCGCCTCTTCCAGACGCAGGATGCGCGTTTGCACGGCGGAGCGCGCGTGGAATGCGGACTGAAATGCGTTAAAGCTCGCCTCTCGCGCCCGCTGGTCAGCCTCCTCGTCCGTCCAGGCGGCGAGCTCTGCTTGCGTCATGCCAGGGGCGTAGAAGCGCGACAGTGCGTCGTGCACGAGATTGCCGCGCTCTCGCGGCGACGTCGCGTGGGAGTACGGCATGATCGTATTCAAACCCAGCCTGCCGGCTGCGAAGGCGTCAAATGGGCTGTTCGCCTGCCTGTCGATCGTCGAAATCCCGCCGAAGACTCGCTCACTCTCCCCAACAGGAGGGACCTCGTCGTTTGCGGAGTCAGCCACCTGAACGGTCTGCGCGAAGCGTTCGGCGAACCAGGGCGGCACGACGTGATCAGCTGTGCTGACATCCATCGGCACAAAAGGAGACAGACTGCGCTCGGCCTCTTCATCGAACTGTGCAAAGCCGAAAATCACATCATTCGAGCTTGCGACAAGTCCGTCGAAGAGTGTTTTCATGACGGCCTGAGATGACTCGGGCAGAGCCTCCGGCATGCCAAAGTCGATCTGCAGTTCGCGCGCAAGCAGCGGGTTCGGGCGCGCTATGCCCGGATACACGTCGGCGGAAACTCCGGACAGCCAGATTCCGTCAAACTCCATACCAAGCGCCTCGAGCGGACCAAGGACATCGACGCCTCGTTCCGTGGTTTCTGCCTGGAACACGGCATCTGCCGCGATCGCCGACAACCGCTTGATGCCCGCAGCGGGTGAGAGTCCGGGCTCGACCGAGCGCAGCCGCGCGAAATCGTTTAACACTTCCCGCCAGCGATTGATGAGCTGAAATTCATCGCTTGAGAGCGGCGTTTCTCCCGGCCATCCGAGCGTTTTCAGTGCTTCATAAAAGGCGGTCGCCAGCGCGTCCGGCGACTGCCGGATCTGCCCGAGCGTCGATGCGGCGGCAGCGAAGCGCTCGATCAGGTTCGTCAGCGCATCCGGCGATCGGCAGAACTCGTCCTGAAACGCCGTGACGGACCAGTCCCTGGTCGGAATCTCCCGCAACGCGAGTTCGCACAAAAGTCGTGAATCGTCCGGGTGCGAACCCAGCATCTCACTCTTGAGCAGGATACCGATATCAATGGAACTCAATTCACCGGTGAGCCAGCGCAGACTCAAGAGCGCGACTGAAACCGCCGGATAGTAGGCCAGCCGACGCCCGTAAGAGAGATTCACCAGCCGCTCAGGGCTGCCGTTCGCGATCTGCCAACCGGGACAGAAGCCCTCGCGAACCAAGGATGCGACGGTGTCACGCCGCTCGGCCAGTCCGCTGACGACGATCGCGAGCCGCGCTTCCGGGTCACGATCGATGATGCGCCGCGCCCAGGCACCGGCAGCCTTGAGCTCCTGCTCGTCATCGACGAACGTCGCAAGGCTCTGTTCGCCGGCGCGCTGCGAAGTGACGAATTCGACCGCGCAGCCCCTTTCCTTGAGTGCAGCGACAAGCCTTTTGATGAGCGGTGTCGGCGACGAAAAACCCACGAGACGCAGCGATTCGGGTACCGCGCAATCGCCTGCCAGGAGCATGGACGGCAGTCTCGACAGAAGTGCCGGGGCATCGTCCTGCCCGTCCCTGTCCAGGCGCCGGACAAATCGATTCAAGGTCGAGGCGAAAAGACGCTGATCGTCCGTCCGCGCGTATTCACCAACCTTCGCGATCGGAACGTCATAGTCCACGAGTCGGCTGCGGGCCTTCTGCGCCTCGCGCGCCAGTGCCGGGATGTTGGCATCCGCACCTTGGAGCTCGTCGGCGAGAGACTGTTCCCAGAGTACCTGGCACGGCAGCGTGCCAAGCAGCAGTCGGTCGTCAGTCTCGGCAGTACTCGCGAGGCGCCGCGCAAAGACGCCGAGTTCTTCGATCTGCGGGGTTCTCCAGGCGGTATGCCCTTCCGCGACCATCGCATCTGCGTGGCGCCGCGCCAGCTCGCGAGCCAGACGCAGGTTCGCTGTAACAATGGTCGCACCGGACTCAACTGCCGGAACCAGCCATTCAGCCATGCAGCGACAGGAGTTCGTTAATTCGGTCGAATACCGTATTCAGGGTCTCGACGTCCGGCAGTGTCGTGATACGGAAGTGGTCGCTGTACGGCGTATTGAAGCTGCTCCCCGGTGCGACGAGAACATGCTGCTTCTCGAGCAACTCCAGCGCGAAGGCCTGATCATCGAGCTTTCCGGCGAAGCGATCGGCGAGCTTGATGAAGGCGTACATTGCGCCTTTCGGACCTTCCAGCTCGAGATACGGAGAATCCGTCACCCGTTCCATCACGCAATCCAGAGACTGGTACAGACGGCCACCAGGGCTGACGAGCCCGTCGATGCTCTGGAACCCGCCGAGTGCCGTCTGCACGGCCCATTGCCCCGGCACGTTGCTGCACAGTCGCAGAGCCGACAGCAACTCCATCGCCTGAATATAAGGCGCCGCACGTTCCGTGTCGCCGCTGAAAACCGCCCAGCCGACGCGGTAGCCGCAGGCGCGATAGACCTTCGAAAGCCCCGAGAACGTCAGGCAAACAGCACTGTCGACAAGCGTCGCCAGCGGAGTGAACTCGGCTCCGTCGTAGACCATGCGGTCGTAGATCTCGTCGGCGAGCACGACCAGCCCGTGCTTCGCTGCGAGCTCAGCAATACCTTTCAGAACGCTTTCGTCATAGACCGCGCCAGACGGGTTGTTTGGATTGATGACCACGATCGCACGCGTCTTCTTCGTAATCTGCTTCTCGATATCCGCGAGAAGCGGTACGAAGCGATTGGCAGGCAGGCAGTCGTAGTAGTTCGCGACGCCGCCGTTCAAGGCGACGGCGGCAGACCACAGCGGATAGTCCGGGCTCGGGACGAGAACCTCGTCGCCGGGATTCAACAAGGCACGCAACGAGAGATCGATCAACTCGCTGACCCCGTTGCCGATGAACACGTCGTCCGCGGTCACATCCACGACGCCGCGACTCTGCTGCTGCATCACGACGGCTTCGCGAGCCGGGAAAATGCCTTTCTGGTGGCAGTAAGGTTCGGCATCGCGAAGGTTTTCGATCATCGCAAGACGCATCGTTTCCGGCGTCCGGAAACCGAACAACCCCGGATTCCCGATGTTCAGCGAGATGATTTCGTAGCCGCGCTTCTCGAGTTCGAGCGCCCGGTGAGCGAGCTGACCGCGAATCTCGTACTTGACGTTGGACAGGGCCCGGCTGATCGACAGTCCGTCGTCAGCGACCTTGGTTGCATGCTGCATGGTGGTTTGCCACGGCGGAAAAACCGGAGCATACCGCGAGCCTGACCGGAAAGGAAAAGCAAGAAAAAACCCGGCCGGTCGCAATGACCGGCCGGGCTGGGTCCGCACGGAGAATGCGGATTGCGTGGCTAAACCGCTCGCAAGATGCGGTTCAGCCGAGCTCTTCGACCTCGGCGCCGTCCACCGGCTCTGGCGGCGGTGGCTCTTCGGGCCGCGCGTCGCCCTTGCCGTACAGGTAACGCAGGTCTTTGACTTGTTCGTCTGTCAAACGCTGAATGGACTGAATGCGTATGCGTTCCGGTCCAAAACTGTCGTCGACGAGCAATTCGCTGAAGCTCGGACAGATTCGACTGGTTGGCGACGAGAATCCAATGCTCCAGGAGTGCCTGAGATTCATCGCCCGTCGTACCAGTTTGACGTGGTATTGGCGCCTCGCACCTGCGGTGACGATGAGATTGGCGTCGTCCAACACTTCGTAGTTTCGGACAGTCCCCTCCGAGATGCAATCAGAACCGCGGCCGATGTCCACATCCGACTCGGCGACCGGCTCCTGCGGTGTCGCCGCACAAGCTGCTAGTCCACATGAGAAAAAAACAATAAAATATTGTTTTAAATGATTTTTCATAGATATCCGTTTCCTGTTCCGACGTCAAACCGTCGCGCCTCAATTTGTCGGTCGAATGGCGATGTAGGGTCCCGATGGGCCAATTTCCAGCCCCTCCCGCGTGGCCAATCGGCCCTGACAGCCCCAAAATCTGGCAGACGCAGCGGCTGCTTCTACCGGGTTTTGACCCCTTTTTCGGGCAAGTGATCCGTGAATCAGCGTCGCTCAGGCCGCTCCGGTCGCGGTCGGCCGCTCCGGATCCCGGATCCACTCGCTCCAGGATCCGGCGTACAGCTTGGGTTCTGGTAACCCGGCAAGTTCGGCCGTCAGCGCGAGGTGGCAGGCGGTTACGCCGGAGCCACACATCGCGATCCACCGTGATCGAGGCTTGAGGGCCGCAACGTCTTCCCATAAAGCGCGCGCCTCCGTTTCACTGACGAGCGTCTGACGCTCCGTCAGGAAACGGCTGAACGGCAGATTGATTGCGCCGGGAATATGCCCGGCAACGGCGTCGATCGGCTCCTGTCGCCCTGCAAAGCGGTCTGCGTCGCGCGCGTCGACCAATAGGACGCCGTCGTCGAGCAACTTCTGCACGTCCGCGGCAGAAACGACGCGGTCGTCGTTTTCCCGTGCCTCAAAATCGCCATCCGTGCTCGACGCTGTGCGTGTTTCGACCGGGCGACGGTCGCGATTCCAATCCGACCAGCCGCCATCAAGAACCTGCACCTGTGTGTGGCCCAGCCAACGAAGCATCCACCAGGCGCGCGCGGCGAAGGCGCCGCTACCCTGATCGTAGACGACCACGGTGGAATGCGAATTCACGCCGAGGCGCCGAAACAGAGCCTCGGCTTCACTCGGTGACGGCAGCGGATGACGACCGCTGACCGACGTTACCGGCGCCGCCAGATCGCGATCAAGATCGGCGTAGACGGCGCCCGGGATGTGTCCCGCCGCATACGCCTCCCTGCCCCATTTCGGGCGTGCCAGGTCGAAACGGCAGTCGATGATTACAAGATCCCGGGAACCAAGCCGTTTCTGTAATTCGACACTGGACAATACAGGTTTCATGCGATTCACACGCGGTTTGAAAGCCCCTCTCTTGTACACAGCGCGGCGCTCAGAGACAATACGTGGCGCGGGCAGGGCCCGTTTTTTTGTATCGCGCCAACGGAGGCGGCATGGAAAAGATTCTTGTAGGCCTGAAGCGGGTCGTGGACTACAACGTGCGGGTGCGCGTCAAATCGGACGGCTCCGGCGTCGACACAGACGGCGTTAAGATGAGCATCAACCCGTTTGACGAGATCGCGCTCGAAGAAGCACTGCGCATGCGGGAGCGTGGCGACGCATCCGAGGTGATCGTCCTGTCGATTGGTCCGTCGGACTCGCAGCAGCAGCTCCGGACCGGGCTCGCGATGGGCGCCGACCGCGCCATCCTGGTCGAGACCGACGAGCAGCTCGACCCCTTAAGCCGGGCCCGAATTTTCCACGCCATGATCGAAAAAGAATCGGCCGAGCTTGTTCTTCTCGGTAAACAGGCCATCGACGAAGACAACAATCAGACCGGCCAGATGCTGTCGGCGATCTGGGGACGGCCGCAGGCGACCTTCGCGTCCGAGATCAAGATTGAGGACGGCAAAGCGACGGTGACGCGCGAGGTCGACGCAGGACTCGAAACGATCGAAATCGACCTTCCGGCCGTTATTACGGCCGATCTGCGCCTCAACGAACCCCGCTACGTGAAACTGCCGGACATCATGAAAGCCAAGAAGAAGCCGCTGGACACCGTTGCGCTGGACGAACTCGGCATTGAACGCGCACCAGCGCTGAAATCTGTCGCATTCGAGCCTCCTGCAACGCGCGGCAAAGGGGTCATGGTGGAAGACGTCGCGGGACTGGTTTCCGCGCTCAAGGACAAAGGACTGGTGTGATGACAGACATCCTGATTATTGCGGAACACGACGGCGAATCCTTAAATCCCGCGACGGCCAAAAGCGTGGCTTGCGCCCGGACGATCGACGGCGCCAGCATTCATGTTCTTGTGTGTGGTGCATCGCTGGATTCGATCGCGGCCGAGGCAGCCGCGCTCGACGGCGTCGACAAAGTGCTGACATTGGCTGCTGACGGACCTGCACTTGCAGCCGTTCTTGCGCCATCAATTTCCGAAATTTCAAAGGGATACACGCACATCTTCGGGCCGTCTACAACTTACGGCAAAGACCTGATGCCGCGCGTCGCCGCGCTGCTCGGCGTCAACCAGGTCAGCGACATTATGGCAGTCGAGTCGCCCTATCGGTTCAAGCGTCCGATCTATGCCGGCAATGCCATCCTGACTGTTGACGCGCCGGAAGACGCCAAAGTCGTCGCAACCGTGCGCGTCGCGTCCTACCAGGCCGTCGGCAATGACGGCAGCGCCACGATCGAGAGCGTCTCAACGTCGGCCGAGATCCCGACGCACACCCGCTTCGTCGAACTGAAGACTGGCGATTCGGATCGCCCGGACCTGCAGACCGCCGCGAAAGTCGTGTCCGGTGGCCGGGCGCTCGCGAGTTCAGAGAATTTTGACCTGATTTACGCGCTCGCTGACAAACTCGGTGCCGGCGTTGGCGCATCACGAGCAGCGGTCGATGCTGGTTATGTGCCGAACGAAATGCAGGTCGGCCAGACCGGCAAAATCATCGCGCCGGAGATGTACATCGCAATCGGAATTTCCGGGGCCATCCAGCACCTGACGGGTATCAAGGATGCCGGGACGATTGTCGCGATCAACAAGGACGAGGAAGCACCCATCTTCGAAGTCGCGGACATCGGACTGGTGGGAGACCTGTTCCAGATCGTTCCGGAACTGACTGACGCGCTGCCCTAAGCAGCGCGTCAGCCTCACGACAAGCCTATAGCGCTTTCAGAATCGCCTCGGCGCTGCTGACGTCGAGGCCCGGCCCCTGTTCGACAGCGACGTGCGTTGCGACGCCGTCGTCGACGATGATCGCGAAACGCTGACCGCGTTGCCCCATGCCGAAGCCGCTACCATCAAGCTCGAGACCGAGCGCCTTGGCGTAGTCTCCGTTGCCGTCCGCCAGCATGACGACCTTTTCGCCGACGCCGCGGTCTTTGCCCCACGCATCCATGACGAAAACATCGTTGACGGCCGTGCAGGCGATCGTGTCGACGCCCTTCGACAGAATCTCGTCGGCATGATCCACGAATCCCGGCAGGTGATTCATGGAACAGGTTGGTGTGAATGCACCAGGTACTGAAACCAGCACGACCTTTTTGCCGTCGAACAACTCACTGGTTGTCATGGCGCCAGGCCCGTTGTCCGTCATCACTCCGAATGTGCCTTCCGGCATCTTGTCACCGTTGCTGATCGCCATGTTGTTCTCCTTGGTTTTAAGGGCAAGAGAAGTCTAAGCGCAAAACGCCCTCCCGTCATTCCGGATACCATCCAAATTGTATGGGAGGAAGGAACGGTCGTCGTATACTGCCTGCAGTTAAGGAGGAACTATGGATTTTTCACTCACAGAAGATCAGGAAATGATTCGTGAAGCGGCAAGGGATTTTGCGCAGAACGAAATCGCACCCGTCGCGGCGAAATACGATGCATCCGGCGAATTCCCGGAAGAGACGATTCGAAAGGCCGCCGAGCTCGGCTTTATGGGCGTCGAGATACCCGAGGAATACGGCGGCGCCGGCATGGACGCGATCAGCTATGTCCTGATGATGAGCGAAATTTCTGCGGCCGACGCAGCTCACGGGACGATTATTTCCGTGAACAACTCGCTGTTCGGCGTTCCACTCCACGCCTTCGGAACTGAGGAACAGAAGCAGAAATTCCTGACACCTGTCGCTTCCGGCCAGGTTAACGGTGCCTACGCGCTGACAGAGCCGCAGTCAGGGTCCGACGCGTCGGCAATGCGCGCGAAAGCCGTGCTCTCGGACGACGGTTCGCATTACGTGATGAACGCAAAGAAGTCCTGGATCACCTCCGGTCCTGTTGCGAAGTACATCGTCGTCTTCGCGAAGGTCGAACACAGTGACGGAACGGAGAAAGGCATCACGGCGTTTGTCATCGACACGGACAACGAGGGTTTTGTGCGCGGCAAGACGGAACCGAAGCTCGGGATTCGCGCTTCCGCGACCTGCGAAATCGAGCTGACTGATTTTGCATGCCCCGTCGAGAACCGCATCGGCGACGAGGGTCAGGGTTTCAAGATAGCCATGAAGGTGCTGGACAGCGGCCGCATCGGTATCGCTGCGCAGGCGCTGGGTATCGCACAGGCCGCTTACGAGGCGAGCGTCGAGTGGTCACGCGAGCGCCACGCCTTCGGGTCTGCCATCGGCAGCTTCCAGACGATCCAGAACAAGATCGCAGACATGCGACTGCAAATCGAGGCGTCCCGTCTGCTTGTCCTGCAAGCCGCCTGGGCGAAGGAAAACGCGAAGGCAACCGGAGCGAAGAACACGCTACTCGCCAGTATGGCGAAACTGCACGCGTCGGAAACCGCAATGTTCGTCACCCACCAGGCCGTCCAGATTCACGGCGGGATGGGATACAGCAAGGAACTGCC
>CAWUHY010000017.1:0-27865 GCA_963922215.1 uncultured Gammaproteobacteria bacterium
GACAGGCTGCAGAACACGAGCTTGCAGGAGCTGGCCGCGCTGTTGCGACGCGTCTGGCTGAGGCGCGCCGACCGCTACAGCGAACAGCGCCGCGACGAACAGCAGCACCGCTACGAGAAAGTGGAAATGTACCGGATGGGCGGCTAGGGAATGGTAGACGGGAAACTGACTGGACTCTTACACGATGAGCAAACTCACACACATCGACGATAACAATCGCCCGACGATGGTGGACGTCAGCGACAAGGCCGTCACCGCGCGTGAGGCTCGCGCTCGGGCCATCGTCCATCTGCCGGCGCCGGTGCTCGAAGCAATCGACGGCGACGACATCCGCGGCAAGAAGGGCCCGGTGTTTGCGACAGCGATCATCGCCGGCGTCATGGCCGCCAAGAAAACGCACGAGCTGATTCCTTTCTGTCATCCACTCGGTCTCGACGACTGCTCCGTCGACATCGCCGTCGAAGGCGATACCGCGGTGATCACTGCGAGCTGTAAAGTCCGCCATCGCACAGGAGTCGAAATGGAGGCGATGACTGCGGCGTCCGTGGCCGCGCTGACGATCTACGACATGTGCAAAGCGCTGTCGCATGACATCGTCATCGGCGAGACGCGACTCCTGTCGAAACGCGGCGGAAAACGGGACTTCGACCATGGCGGCTGAGCAACTGTACGGCCTCGTCCTCGCCGGCGGGAAAAGCCGGCGCATGGGCACGGACAAGGCGCTCCTGAACAACGCCGGTGAAACGCAGCTCGCGCGAGCCGTGCGCCTGCTCGAGAGCACAACGGAACGCGTCTTCGTGTCGACAAGCGACGCTCTGAAAGACGAGCCAGAACGCAGCCGCTTTCCGCTGCTCGTCGACGCCTACAGCGATCTCGGTCCGGTTGCCGGAATCCTGACCGCGCTCGACACGCACCCGGATGTCGACTGGCTGATCGTGGCCTGCGACCTGCCGAACCTGTCTCTCGAACTTCTGCAAACGCTACTTAACACTCGGCAGTCCGCCGATGCGCCGTTTATCGCATTCGAGAGCGTGCACAACGGGCTGCCCGAGCCGCTGTGCGCGATTTACACGCGCGACGCGCGCGACATCGTTCGCGCGCTGGCTGACGACGGCGTGCGTTGTCCACGCAAGATGATGATCCTGAGCGACTGCATGCTTCTGAAACAGCCAGACGAAAACGCGCTGGATAACGTCAATACGCCTGCGGATCTTGAGAGCAGCGTGCTGGAGGCAAGCTCGTGAAGTCCGTGACAGTGCGGTACTTCGCGGCGTTTCGGGAACGCGCCGGCCTCCCCGAGGAGGTGCTCGAAACCGGCGCAAACACGGCGCGCGACATCTTCGAGGAGACCCGCGATCGTCACGGCTCCAGCGAGCCCAGTGGTCACTGCAAGGTCGCCGTCAACGACCGCATGGTGTCCTGGGACGCAGAGGTCGAGGACGGCGATGTCGTGCTGCTGTTTCCGCCGGTCGCCGGAGGTTGAGCGATGAGTAATACGAAGACATCGATGCAGATGACGAAGTCGGCGATTGATGCGTCGGCGTTGCGCGCATCCATGGCGGACGTGCGCGCCGGCGGATTTGTCAGCTTCGAGGGCTGGGTTCGGAATCTGAACGACGACCGGGCTGTTGAGCGTCTCGAGTACGAAGCCTACGAACCCTTGTGTCTCGTCGAGGGCAACGCGGTACTCGACGAGGCCGCGGCACGTTTCGGCGTCCTCGGCATCACTTGCGTTCACCGCGTCGGGCTCCTGGAACTCGGCGAGTGCGCGGTCTGGATCGGCGTCGCGGGCGCGCATCGCGACGAGGCATTCAAGGCCGCACGCTTCGTCATCGACGAAATCAAGGTCCGGCTGCCGATCTGGAAAAAGGAACACTACGTCGACGGGCCGTCCGAATGGGTCAACTGCGAGCGCTGCGCGAAACACGCGCCGCCTGCGTCACTGGCGGAATCGTCCTAGATCCTCTTTCGAATCGATATCGATACTCCCGTCTTCGAACGGCAGCGTGATCGCATCGAGTTCCCGCAACAGAAGTTTCGCTCCCGAGTCACCCTCGAGCGACTTTAATTCGTCAAATGCACACGACGGGAAGAGGGCGGGCGGTCCGATCGTGTTGCCATACGCGGATGCGACCGGACGTTCGGGATTGAATGCGGCAATGATTTCTGCGAGGTGCGCTTCGCTGATCGCTGGCTGATCCGCGAGCAGCAGGAGTATGGCGTCGGCGGCGTGTTCCAGCGCAGAGACGCCGGCGCGGATAGACGTGGACAGACCGTCCGAGTATCGATCGTTGATCGTGCAGGCGGTCGCGGCAGGCCCCGCCGCGTCGCGTACAGCATGTCGGTCGTGTCCGACGACCAGCAATACGAACGAACCGCAGGCCGAACGGCCAAGCTCGACTGCTTGCCGCACGAGACTCTTGCCGTTGACTTTCTCAACGAGCTTGCTGCTGCCGAAGCGCGATGCCCGTCCGGCGGCGAGAACGAGTGCTGCGATGCGCGGCGTCGCTTCGGAACGCTGACTCATTGCTACAGCATAATCGGCTTTTGCGAGCCGCGGGCGGAAAAAAACGGCTAGAATACAGGTGCGCGTTCCACGACAGCGCGGCGAACAGACTGATCAAAGAAGAATCCGAGGGGCCAGGCATTGCGCGTAATAGCATCGATCGATGACGCAAAAGCACTTGAAGGTGAAGAGGTCGGACTCTCGGACTGGATCGTCATCGACCAGAATCGCATCGACCAGTTTGCCGAGGCGACTGGCGACTACCAGTGGATTCATGTGGATACCGAGCGGGCCGCGCGTGAGATGCCCGACGGCAAGACGATCGCACACGGTTACCTGACTCTCGCGTTGATCCCCGGTCTGACCGGCAACTTTGTCGACGTCAAAAATCTCACGCGCGCCATCAACTTCGGCGTCAATAAGGTTCGCTTCTACACGCCGGTTCCTGTCGGCTCGAAGGTTCGCGGCCGTGCGACGGTCCTGCAGGCGCGTCGCCGTGCGGGCGCGCTGTTGCTGACATCTGAGGTGCGCATCGAGGTCGAGGGTGAGCGCAAACCGGCTTGCGTCGCCGAGACGCTGGGCATGTATTTCTTCGAAGGCGCGTAACGCCCGCCGTTCTGCGACTTAAGGCTCGGCCGAGTCTCCAAGAATCTCGTACTCGACACGCGTGTAGCGCGTCGTTGCGCTTAAGCGCATGCGTTCTGCCAGCGCACCGTGCAGGCGCTCGTCCCAGTAGTTCCAGCGCGTGATGAATGCTTCGGCCAGCTCGTAGTCGCCGGCGTACTGTACGTTGAGCACGCGACGCAGGAGATCGCTGACGACCGGATGATAGCGATCGTAGTGCACCGTGAGACGGCCGCTTTCTGGATCCAGTTCAATGAGCCCATTCTCCATGAAGAAATTGAACTGCATGAGCTGCATGTTCTGATACGGCTGCGTCGGGCGCGGGCGGACGACCTGCAGTGTGCGTCGGATGCCGTCGGCGAGATGCGCCTTGCGCGCGGCCTCGTCGAAGTAGCCCGACTCGACCAGCGCAGGCGTCACATACAGCGAGACGAGATCGGCCTTCATCTCCTCGATCAGGTCGGCACGGTCCGCGAGTGCCGCCGACAGCGGCTGTCCGTCGGCTGTTTCGCGCACGCCAAGGTAGTGCCCGATTTCATGCCACAGCGTTCGATTGAAACCGCCTTCGACGCTCAGATCATCGACGTGCTGCGCGGCAACCGCTGCGCGAAAGCGCGCAAGCCGTCGCTCGAAAATGGCGGGGTTTGTCAGGATGTTATTCCGGATGAGGATCGTACGGCCGTACTTCCGCGTGTGGTTCGCCTCGTTCGGCAGGATCGTGGCGGTGTTCGCGCCGCGTGCCTGCCCGAAATCCGCGAGGACGTTGTAGACGCCGACCGGAATGTCGGAGCGTACGGTCTGCGGATGCTCGTAGGGCAGGCTGTTTTCGATCGCCTGCAGATCCTTGATCGCTGCCGCGAGTGCCGCACTCTTCTCCGGATCGCGAGCGAGAAGGCTGCCGGAATAGAAGGCCTTCACGCCGAACAGCGAGTCGTCGTAGGTCTCGTAGCTGCCGATCTGGAGGTTCAGGTTATCGAATCGACCCGTCACCCAGCTTGCGTCGCCGGCTTCGTAGTTGCTCGCCAGCAGGTCGCGACTGCGGTGCCGCAGGTAGGCGGCAAAGTCCGGTGACTCGTCGGCGAGGATACTCGCCGCGCGATCGAGCGAGATGCGAACTTCGGCAAGTTCGTCGGCATAGGCGAGCGCGTAGGGCACCGCGTAGAAGCCGCCGCTTGCCGCGTCGATGTTGTCGAGGCGGGTGCGTAGTCCGGGATGAAGTGCCTCGATGGCGGGAAAACGGTCGAGACGAGCCAGATCGTTTGCGATCGCCGTGTCGCTGACCCGGCGGACTCGCGTTCGCGTTTCCAGCAGATTGGTCTCCGGCGACGCGGCGATGAACGCTTCGATCTCCTCCCGCGTCGCATCAACCGGATAGACGTTCTTGCCCGCCGGCTCGGCTCCCGCTGGCACGAATGCGAGTCGCTGGTTTGTCAGCGTCGTCACGATCGGGCCTTTCGCCTGGTAGTAAAGCGTCAGGAGATTTTGCGTTGCCGCCGGATCGACGCCGTTCTCGTGAAGGGCGTTCAACGCATCAAGAGAAGCCAACGCATCCGGGTGACGCTGGTCGAGGTAAAGACGATGCATGACGCGGCCCGCGTCCAAAAGGTGCGGCAGGGCGGCGCGTTCCGCGTCGGTCAGCGCGGCCGTCTCGGCGGGCAGCGACACGCGCAGCGTGGCATCGAGGATCGGCTGGGATTCATCGATCGTCCAGTAGCCCTCAGGGAGTTCCGCAATCGCGCCGGCTGCGGCGGTAAGCAGAAGTGCTGCAACTGCTGTTCTCATTCCGGATCCTCGCTTGAATCATCTGTGAATCTGACCGTCGACTGGCGCTGCCGGTAGATCGAGAGCTTGAGTACGTCCGGCCGCGAATAATGCCCGGCGACATCCAGCGACTGACGCTCTTTCAGTACCGCGTCCAGCGCAATGTCTGCAACGACGACGACTTCTTCATTGACCATGGGTTCGATCAGGAATTCACCGTCCGGGCCGACGAGGCAGGAGCCACCGTTGGCCATCCAGTCGTCTGCGTTCGCCGCGACCTCTTCCGGCAGGCCGTCGGGCACGTCTTCGCGGCGCATGAGGCCGGAGACAGACAAGACGAAGCAGCGCCCCTCACGCGCAATGAAGCGGCTGATGTCGCGGGTATTGCGCTCACTGCCCGGCCAGATTGCGACGTGCAGATCCTCGCCCTGTCCGTACAGGCTCGCACGCGCGAGGGGCAGCCAGTTTTCCCAGCAGTTCAGGCCGCCGACGCGAAACGCGTCCAGGGCATGCGTTCGCAAGCCGTTGCCGTCGCCCGGCGACCATGCGAGTCGCTCTTCGTAGGTTGGCATCAACTTCCTGTGGGCCGACCGGATCTGGCCGTCGGGATCGATATACACCATCGTGCAATAAAGGCTGTGGCCGCGCGCGGTCGGTTCCCGCTCGATTGTTCCCAGGTAAACAGCGATCGCATGCTCCGCAGCCTCCGCACAGAGTCGATCGAGATCGCCCCGCGCCAACACGCAGGCTTCGCTCGCGTAGCGGGCAAACAGTTCCTTCTGCAAGTCTGACTCGAAGCGCGCGCCATCGGTACGCTCGATCCAGAACGGGTAGCCCGGGACCAACGCCTCGCCGAATGCGACCAGTCGGGCCTCGTCCGCGGCGGCTCTGCGGACCGCGTTGATGACTTTGTCGAGTGTTTTTTCCCGGTCAAGCCAGACCGGCGCAATCTGGGCAATTGCGATGCGGAGGGGTTTTGTCTGCATCGGCAAATGATACCGCAGTCCTGTGCTAAATTACCGCGCTGGACCGATCGCGACGAAAGGGGGAAGCGATGCAAGGATTGATGATGGACACGCCGCTCTTGGTGTCATCCATAGCGGAACACGCGGAGCGATTTCACGGCGACAGGGAAATCGTCTCGGTCACGGCGGACAACCCCCGCTTTCGATACACCTACAGTGAGGCAATGTCCCGCGCGCGTCGATTCGCGAACGCGCTGCAGTCTCTTGGACTCGATCCGGGCGATCGCGTCGCAACGATTGCGTGGAATGACCACCGCCACCTCGAGGTTTATTACGCCGTCAGCGGCGCGGGCTTTGTCTGCCACACGATCAATCCGCGACTGTTTCCCGAGCAGCTCGTCTTTATCATCAGTCACGCCGAGGATCGATACGTCTGCGTCGACCCGATGTTTATGCCGCTGATTGAGGCGATCGCCGACAAGATCCCGCACGTCGAGGGATTCATCGTGATGACGGATGAAGCGAACATGCCCGATTCCTCACTCGACAACCTGCTGTGTTACGAGACGCTGATCAGCACGCACGACGACAACTACGAGTGGCCAGAGCTCGACGAGTTGTCCGCATCGGCGCTGTGCTACACCTCCGGAACGACAGGCGATCCGAAAGGCGTGCTGTACAACCATCGTTCGACGATTCTCCATGCGATGACGAGCATTGCACCAGACGTCATGGGTCTCGCGAGCTGCGAAACGCTGCTGCCGGTCGTCCCGCTCTTTCACGTCAACGCATGGGGTATTCCGTATTCCGCGCTGATGGCGGGCTGCAAACTCGTGTTGCCCGGACCAAAGATGGGTGACGGCGCGGCGCTGTATACCTTGCTCGATGAAGAAGACGTTTCGTTGGCGCTCGGCGTGCCCACGGTCTGGTTGACGTTGTTGCAGTACTGCGAGAAGGAAGGCAAGACGCTCGACAAGCTCGATAAAACTCTGATCGGTGGGGCGGCCGTCCCGCGCTCAATGATCGAAGCCTTCGAGAAGAAGCACGACGTCGAGGTGCGGCAGGGCTGGGGCATGACCGAGATGAGCCCGCTCGGCACCATCAACTCGATGAAGGCTGGTCTCGAGGGCTTAAGCGAGGACGAGGTCTTCGATCTCAAGACGAAGGCGGGCCGCGGCATTTTCGGTGTCGAACTGCGGATCGTGGACGACGAGGGGCAGATCCTGCCGTGGGACGGCGAAGCGTTCGGCGCACTGCAGGTACGCGGCCCGTGGATCTGCAGCGACTACTACAGGCTCGAGGGTGCGGCTGGAACGCACACGGATGACGGCTGGTTCGAAACCGGCGATGTCGCGACCATCGATCCCAACGGCTACATGGCGATTACGGACCGGACGAAGGATGTCATCAAATCGGGCGGCGAATGGATCAGCTCGATTGACCTCGAGAATTGCGCGATGGGTCATCCGGATGTCGCCGAAGCGGCCGTGATCGGCGTGCCGCATGAAAAGTGGACCGAGCGCCCCTTACTCGTCGTCGTGGCAGCCGAAGGCAAGTCGCCGGAAAAAAGCGAGCTGCTGGACTGGTTTGACGGTAAAGTCGCGACCTGGTGGAAGCCGGACGCGGTCGAGTTCGTCGACGAGCTGCCGCACACCGCCACTGGAAAGGTCAAGAAAACCGAACTTCGCAAGCAGTTCGCCGACTACACCCTTGAGGACGAATAACGCATGGCTGAACCCCTTCGACTGTATGGCATGAAAGCGCTGGTTACGCGCGGTGGCTCCGGTATCGGAGAGGCAATCGCGCGGACGCTTATCAAGCACGGCGCCCAGGTCGTAGCGGTCGACGGCAGCAACAGCGGCGTCGAGCAGTTGTTCAAGAGTGTGCGCGGCGTGACCGGGGTGGTTGCCAACCTGAACGATTCCCGGGTCTTGCCCGGCGTTGTCGAGGACGCGGCGGAGAGGCTCGGCGGGCTCGATATTCTCGTCAACGAATTTACGCGTCAGCCGGAGAAGCCACTGGCTGCCGTCGACGATGAGCTGCAGCGGCTGCTGGATATGCGCGCGGAACTCACGATGGCATCCTGCCGCGCCGCGCTGCCGTTTCTGAAACAAAGTCCGGCGGGTCGAATCATCAACTTAGGTTTCCTGCGCAGCGTGTTTGCCGCCGACGCGGCAAACGTCGCACGGCGTGCCGAACAGAATCTCCACAGCATCACACGCGCGCTCGCGGCGGAGATCGGCGAATTCGGCATCAACGCCAATTACATTCAGCCCGGCGGCATCATGACGCCCATCAGTCGCGACGTCTTTCGCAGAGAGAAGGAGCTTCGGGACTACTGCATCAAAAATTCAGCAGCGAAGCGCATCGGCGAACCCGTCGACGTTGCGAAAGTTGCCCTGTTTCTCGCCAGCGATGAATCAGTGTTCGTCAGCGGAACTGGCATTGCCGTGGACGGTGGCAGGCTGGACGATTGAGCGCAATTTTAAAAGACCTCATTCGGCTGCTCGAGCTCGAGCGGATCGAAGACAATATTTTTCGCGGCGACAGTCGCGACATCGGCAGCGCGCAGGTGTTTGGCGGCCAGGTGCTGGGCCAGGCGCTCTCCGCCGCACAACATACCGTCGACGATAGGCTCGCGCACTCGCTGCACGCTTATTTCCTGCGTCGCGGTGACATGAAGGCGCCGATCATTTACGAAGTCGACCGCGCGCGAGACGGAGGCAGTTTTTCGACTCGCCGCGTCGTCGCAATCCAGCACGGGCGCCCGATCTTCAATCTCGCCGCTTCATTCCAGAAGTCCGAAGACGGGCTCACGCATTTTGCAGAGATGCCCGACGTGCCGGGTCCTGAAGGGCTCGCCGACTCCGTCGAAGTCGCGAAGTCCATTCTCGATCGAATTCCGATGAAGATGCGCCGCTACCTCACTGCGGAACGGCCCTTCGAGTTTCGCCCGGTACGCCCGATCAACTTCACGACGCCGGAGAAGCTGCCGCCAGTTCGACACGTCTGGATCCGCGCGGTATCAGAGGTGCCTGACGACATTGCTTTGCACCAGAATTTGCTCGCCTACGTCTCGGACTACGAGCTCCTCGGCACGTCGACACTGCCGCATGGCCTAAGTTTCGGCCGGGGCAACGTCATCATGGCGAGCCTTGACCATGCGCTGTGGTTTCACCGGCCCTTCGCCGTCGATCACTGGCTCCTGTACTCGATGGACAGCCCGAACAGCGGCGGTGCTCGCGGATTTGCGCGTGGACAGGTCTTTACCGAGGGCGGCACTCTCGTCGCGTCGACGGCGCAGGAAGGTCTCGTGCGGGTGGTCGACGACGACTCGGCGAAAACGCGCAGCGATCCGCGCCTGCAAATCTAGCAGGCTGCTAGTCAGGCACTGATTCGCCGAGTTCCGCGCGGTAGCGCGCCGCGTTTTTCACGTAAACCGACGCGCTCATTTTCAGCTTTTCGATTTCGTCCGGCTCGAGACGACGAGCGACCTGTGCCGGTGCCCCGATGATCAGCGAACCGTCGGGAAACTCCTTGCCCTCGGTAATCAGTGCGCGAGCGCCAACGACGGAGTCGCGGCCAATCTTTGCGCCGTTCAGGATAACGCTCCCGATGCCGATCAGGCTGTTGTCACCGATCGTGCAGCCGTGCAGCATCACCTGGTGGCCGATCGTGACGCCGTCGCCAACGACGAGCGGATAGCCGGGATCAGCGTGAAGAACAGCACCGTCCTGCACGTTGCTTTGCTCGCCGATCGTAATCCAGTCGTTGTCGCCGCGAACGACGGCGCCGAACCAGACGCTGGATTTCTGCTTTAGCCGCACGCTTCCGATGATGTCAGCCGAGGCGGCGATGAAGTGTCCGTCGCCCTCGATGAGCGGTACGCGCTCGCCGAGCGCGTGAATCACTTCGACTTGCCCTGCGCAGCGACGGCGGCTGCGGCCTTGGCGACCGCTTCCGGATCGCCAAGAAACTCGCGGCCGCGCGCGGAGAGGTCGTCGTTCAGGTCGTACTCGATCGGAACGCCGGTCGGGATATTGAACTTCAGGATGTCCTCGTTCGACATGCCGTCCAGCATCTTGACGAGCGCGCGAAGGCTGTTGCCGTGCGCCGAGATCAGCACGTTTTCGCCGGCTCTCAGGCGCGGCGCGATCTCATCGTCGAAGCAGGGCTTGACGCGATCGAGCGTGAGGGCCAGCGATTCCGCGCTCGGCAGATTGGCGATGCCCTTATAACGCAGATCATGCGACGGATGGCGTTCATCGTCTTCGGAAAGCTCGGGCGGCGGCGTGTCGTAGCTGCGACGCCAGATCAACACCTGCTCGTCGCCGTATTTTTCCGCCGTCTCCGCCTTGTTCAGCCCCTGCAGCGCGCCGTAGTGACGTTCGTTCAGTCGCCAGTCGCGATGCACCGGCAACCACATGCGATCCATCTCGTCCTGGATGAGCCAGAGGGTGCGAATCGCGCGTTTCAGGACAGACGTGTACGTCACGTCAAACTCGTAGGGCAGCTCTTTCAGCAGGCGGCCGGCATTCTTCGCTTCGCTGACACCCTGTTCCGTCAGGTCGACGTCATGCCAGCCCGTGAACAGGTTCTTGAGATTCCATTCGCTCTGCCCGTGACGGCACAACACCAGCTTTCCGGCCATGCGTATTCCCCTTATCGGTGATTCAGTCGTTCAAGAGATCGCGCAATTCCTGCGCGGCGACGCTTAAGGACGCAAAATCTACCGCATTTCGGAGGCGCATTTCAGCCAGCATGTTTTTGTAGCGCTCGACTTTGGCCTCGCGCTCGCCCAACCAGTTCTCGACCAAAGTCGACACATCGCCGTTTTTGCTGCTCTTCAAGAGCCGTGCCGCGAGTTCCCGGCGGATCCTGTAAATCTCATCCCGCAGATTGCCGCGCGCCGCAGCCTGCCAGCGTCCGGAGACCTTAAGGTCTTCCGCGCCGATGTGCAGCCAGTAGATGCCGAGCGATTCGTTCAGAAGAGAATAGAGCCTCGCAACCTCGATCGTGTCGCGGTCAAAGCTCACGGCCAGGTCAACCATGTCCAGCGCGGCGCGCGTCAGGAGCAGCGTTGCCATGCGTTCCGCGAGCGATTCCGGGACACCCATGCCGACGTAGTTCGCGACTGCCTTGTCGTGCCGCTCGCGGGCGATCCGTGAGAGAACAGAACCCGTTCGCGTGTAAACCGTCGTCAGTCCGTCGCGCAGGCGCTCGACGAGCTTGCCGATGTCCATCGAATTCTCGAAGTGTTCGATCAGCCAGTAGCTTGCGTGCCGCAGCGTTCGCGCGACTTCGAACATCATCGTCATCTGCGCCGAAGCCGGAATTTCGTAGTCTAAGGATTCGATCGTCCGCGTGAGCTGTCCGGCCCGGCAGATTTGTCGCGCGACCGTGTAGGCGCGAGCAACGGTCACGACATCAGCGCCTGTATCGAGCTGGACCCGGCGCGTGAAGGCCGGCCCCATCCTGTTGACGACGTCGTTGGCGATCAAGGTTGCCAGGATCTGCGGACTCAGCCGGTGACCTGGGATCAGGTCGGCATAGCGTTTCCTCAAGACTTCCGGGAAGTAACGCATTGGGTGCGTGACGAGGAAGTCCGCCAGCGACTCGCCGGACTCCATGAGCCCGTTGTACAGGTCGATTTTTGCGTAACTCAGGATGACGGCGAGTTCCGGCCGGGTAATGCCTTGTTTGCGGGCCTTCCGTTCCTCGATCTCGACGTCGTCCGGCAGGAATTCCAGGGCGCGATCGAGATGGCCGGTCTTCTCGAGGCTGGAAATGACCCGTGCCGTCTCGTCAATTCGTTCCAGCGATCGGATTTCGCTCATGCTGATTGCCTGCGTCTGCAGGTAGTTGTTGCGCAGCACGAGTTCAGCCACCGAATCGGTCATCGACTCCAACAAAGCGTCGCGTTTCGCGCGTGACATGCCTTTTTTCTGCGCGACGTCGGTCAGCAGGATCTTGATGTTTACTTCGCGGTCGGAGCTGTCGACGCCGGCGGAGTTGTCAATAAAGTCCGTGTTAATCCTGCCGCCTTTCAGGCTGTACTCGATGCGCGCGCGCTGCGTGAGGCCGAGGTATCCGCCTTCACCGTTCTACTTGGAGCGCAGCTCATTGGGGTTGACGCGGACCCTGTCGTTGCTGCGGTCGCCAACGTCGGAATGGCTCTCGGTCGACGCCTTCGCGTAGGTGCCGATACCGCCGTTCCAGAGCAGGTCGACCTCCATCTTCAGGATTCTGCGAATGAGTTCGTCGGGCTGCAGCGACTTGTCTTCGACGCCGAGCATCTGGCGAACTTCCTTGCTCAGCCGGATCGTTTTCGCCTGGCGCGAGAACACGCCGCCGCCTTTCGAAATCAGTTCGGTCTTGTACTCGTCCCATCCGGACGCCTTGCGCCGGAACAGGCGGTTCCGCTCCTTGAAACTCGCCGCGGGATCGGGATGCGGGTCGAGGAAGATATGCAGGTGGTTGAACGCGGCGACGAGCTTGATCTTTTTCGACAGCAGCATGCCATTGCCGAACACGTCACCGCCCATGTCACCGATGCCGGCGACGGTGAATTCCTCGGTCTGGACGTTGAGGCCGCGTTCGCGGAAATGGCGCTGGACGGCAACCCATCCGCCGCGCGCGGTAATACCCATCTTCTTGTGGTCGTATCCCGCCGAACCGCCGGACGCGAATGCGTCATCCAGCCAGTGGCCGTAGTCGATGGAGATCGCATTCGCGATGTCGGAGAAGGTTGCCGTGCCCTTGTCGGCGGCGACGACAAGATAGGGGTCGTCGCCGTCGTAGCGAATGATGCCGTCGCGCGGCACCACCTTACCGTCAACAACATTGTCGGTGATGTCGAGGAGGGCGCTAATGAATGTTTTGTAGCAGGCGACGCCTTCTTCGAAGATGGCTTGTCGATCGCCCTGCGGCGGCTGCTTGCAGTAGAAACCGCCTTTCGCGCCGGTCGGCACGATTACCGTATTCTTCACGACCTGCGCTTTCATGAGCCCGAGCACTTCGGTTCGGAAATCCTCCCGGCGATCCGACCAGCGCAGACCGCCGCGCGCGATGTCGCCGCCGCGCAGGTGCACACCCTCGACGACTGTCGAATAAACGAAAATCTCGTACTTCGGCCGCGGCAACGGCGCTTCCGGGATGCTTCGGGTGTCGAGTTTGATCGAGATGTACGGACGGCCGCTCGCGTCACGCTTGTCGAGGAAATAGTTCGACCGCAGTGTCGCGGCGGACACGCGCGAGAAGGCGTTGAGGATTCGGTCCTCATCCACGTTCTTCGCTTTCTGGACTTCGCGCTTCAGAGCCGGACCCACTTCCTCCAGGCGTGCTTCGCGATCCTTCTTGCTTAACTCAGGATTGAATTTCGCCGCGAACTGTTCGACGAGCAGGCGCACGAAAGACGGGTGGGCGACGAGGACATCTTCCATGTAGTCCTGCGAGAACGGAAGTGTGAGCTGTTGCAGGTATTTCGCGTAGCAGCGCAAGAGAGACGTCTGGCGCCAGTCGAGATCGGCGCTCAGGATGAGCCGGTTCAGTCCGTCGCTTTCGGCGTTGCCGTCCAGCACCTGGAGAAAACACTCTTCGAATTTCTTTGAGACCGATTGCACGTCGATCTCGGAGCCACGCTTGTGACGAAGGTGGAAATCCTGAATCCAGAACAGGTCGCCGTCTTCCATGACCAGCTCGTAGGGGCGTTCCGTGTACACGTCGACACCCATGTCCTCGAGAATCGGCAGCGCCTCACTCAGCACGAGCGGGTCTTCATCCGAGAAGACCATGAAGTGCATGTGACTCGGTTCCGAATTGACCGGGCGAAACAGCTCGACCTTGCGCAGCACGCCGGAGCGCCGCATCGCATCGATATGATTGATATCGCTGCAGGCGTCCTGCGGTTTCGTATCTTCCTGGTAGCCCGCCGGGAATATCCGGCCGTAGATCCGGAACAGGCGATTGCCTTCGTCGTGCCCGAAGGACCGCGTCAGGCGCTCGCGCAAACGATCCGTCCAGCTGATGATCGCATCCGCGATGCGCTCTTCGATGGCCTTGATGCTAACGCGCGGTCGTTCTCCCGGATCGACGCGTACGATGACGTGAATCCGCGCGAGCGGCGAGTCGGACAGCTCGACGCTCGAGTCAGCGGACCGACCCTCGAAAGATTTCAAGAGCAGGCTTTCAAGTGTTTCGCGGATCCCGGTGACGTACTTCTCGCGAGGGACGTAGATCAGGCAGGAAAAGAAGCGCTGGAACGTGTCGCGCCGGATGAAGAACCGCACGCGCTGACGATCCTGCAGATTGAGAATGCCTAGCGCCGTCCGCGTCAGGTCCGCCGGCGTCGCCTGGAAGAGTTCGTCACGCGGGAAGGTTTCGAGAATATGCATCAGCGCCTTGCCGCGATGCCCCTGCGGCTCGACCTTCGTTTTCTCAACGATCTTTGAGATCTTGTGTCGTAGCAATGGGATCGATTTCGGACTCTCGCTGTAGGCTTGCGACGTAAAGAGACCGATAAAGCGCCGCTCACCAGTGACCTGACCCTTGCTGTCGAAAATCTTCACTCCGACATAGTCGAGAAATGCGTTGCGATGCACCGTCGACCGCGAATTGGCTTTGGTAATGATTAGCCAATCTTTTGTGCGTGTGAGGCGGCGCATATCGGACGTGAGCTCGACGCCGGAATTCTCCGTCTTGCGTCGCGAGAGCAGCCCGAGGCTTGTGCCCTCGACCGGTTTTGTGAAGATCTTTTTACCGCGTGAGTACAGTCGGTATTCGCGGTAGCCGAGGAACGTAAAGCGATCTTCTGACATCCAGTGAAGCAAAGCCCTGCTTTCATCACGCAGCTCGGGGTCTGCACCTTTCGGGCCGTTGTCGAGGAGTTCGATGGCTTCCTGCATGCGCTCGCGCATCGCCTGCCAATCCCTGACCGAGGCCTTCACGTCGGCGAGTACGCGCTTGATATCGGCAAGCAGCTCTTTGACGCGCTTCGGATCTGTTTCCTTATCGACCGCAAAACGTACGAAGGACTCCAGTGATCCCTTCTTCGCATTCCGGTCGTGAATCGCTTCGATCTTGCCCTTCGAATCGCGGCTGACACGCAGAATCGGGTGGACGGTCATCAGGACGCTGAGATCGTGGCGATTGATCGCAGCGAACACCGAATCGACGAGAAACGGCATATCGTCGTTAACCATCTCGACGAATGTGCGGCTGGCGGTGTAGCCGTCGTCCCGATTTGTCGGATTGACGATGCGCACAAGTGCTTGCCCTTTCTTGCGCTGCGCCGCGAATTTCAGGTGCGAGGTTGCGATCCGTGCCAGTTCGAGTGGCGACTGTAATTCGAGGTCGTCCGTCGGGACGTCGGCGAAATACTGGCGCAAAAACGACTTGTTCTGGGCTTTGGTCTTGAGAGGAGAGCCGGCGACGTCTTCGTTGGCGATCGACTCGAGAATTGGTTCACGCGCGTCGCTGCTGCGACGCAATTCCGCTCTTGGCACTTTTTGATCCCCGATCAGGTAACCTGATCCCCATTCAGGCGCGGCTATTGTAAGCGCCAGCAACTTCGACTGTCGACCAGAGTCTCCATATTAGAAGGCGAGACCATGGCGATTTGCAGCGATCAAAACGATGAAACGACGAAAACTTGAATCGGGCATTCACACAAAGCTTTCACGTGACGACGACTACGGTGGCTATCTGCATCTCGACAAGCTCCTGTCGGCACAGGCACCGCTCAGCGACCCGCCGCATCACGACGAGATGCTTTTCATCATTCAGCACCAGGTGGCCGAACTCTGGATCAAGCTGGTCATACACGAAATCCGCGGCGCGATGCGTTTCCTCGACGCGGATAAGCCGAAGCCGGCGGTCAAGAATCTCGCCCGTGTGCGCCACATCCAGGGCCAGCTCTACAACATGTGGGGCGTGCTGGATACGTTGACGCCCGCCGAGTACAGCGAGTTTCGGCACGTCTTCGGCAGCGCGTCCGGCTTCCAGTCGCCGCAGTATCGACTGCTTGAGTTTATTCTCGGGAACAAGAGCCGCTCGTCCCTGAAGGTCTACGCGCATTTGCCTGACTGGCACGATGAACTGACGGCTGCGCTGAATGGGCCGAGTCTCTACGACACATTCCTCATGCATCTCGCCCGTGACGGGATGGATATTCCCAAAACGGTAATCAACAGGGACTTCAGCCAGGAACGCGAATCGGATCCGCGTGTCGTCGCAGTTCTGACTGCGATTTACGCCGACACCGAGACGCACTGGATTCACTACGAACTCTGCGAAGCGCTGATGGATATGAACAACAACTTCCAGTTCTGGCGTTTCCACCACCTGAAGACGGTCGAACGCATCATCGGGCACAAGCCCGGGAGCGGCGGCTCGTCCGGCGTCAAGTTCCTGCGCAAGGCGATCGAGTGGGATTTTTACCCGGAGCTTATCCGGGTCAGAACAGAGATGGAGTAGGGCTGAAGTCCTACGGGTTGCCGAGCAGGCGGGCCCGTGCCAGTACGCGTTCCATGACGACGTTGAACTTGGCGATGTCCTCGTCCGACAGTCCGTGCAAAAGATCGCGCTCGAAGGCGAGTGCCAGCGGCGCGATTTCGTCGTGAATCCGTTTGCCTTCTTCTGACAGGTTCAGGATCGAGCGTCGGCGATCGGCATCTGCGAATTCGCGGTCAAGCCGCCCGTTCTTGATCAGCTTTGTGACCGCGCGACTGACGGCAACCTTGTCCATCATCGTGCGTTCCGCGACTTCGACGGCTGACAGTCCAGGAAAACGTCCGAGAATCGCGATGACGCGCCACTCGGGGATCGTCAGTCCGAATTTCTTGTCGTAGACCCGCGCGATGTTCGTGCTAACCGTGTGTGAGACGACGGCCAGTCGGTAGGGCAGGAAATCTTCCAGAATCAGCTCGTCGGTCATAGCTTTGCCGCAAATATTCGAGATCGTGGATCAACAGTAGCGGCTGGCGCCTCAACTGGCAATATGCGCCTTTCCGAGGTAGTCGCTGGTCTGCATTTCCATGAGGCGGCTTGCGGTTCGCTCGAATTCAAAGCGGAGCCGTCGTCCCGTATACAGTTTGTCGAGATCGACCGCGGCTGCGAGGATCAGTTTCACTCTGCGATCGTAGAATTCGTCGACTAGTGCGATGAAACGCCGCGCCTGGTCTTCCTTTTCACGAGTGAGCTGAGGAACGTCGGAAATGATCACGGCCTGGTACCAGCGCGCTATCTCGATGTAATCGGACTGACTGCGGGGACCGTCGCAGATTTCCTCGAAGTCGAACCAGACCACACTCTTTCCGCAGCGCTTCGCAATAATTTCGCGGCCCTGGATCGGCAGGACGCGACGCAGTTCGGGTGGCGCCGAGGATGCGTCAGCGAACAGCTTTTCGAGCCTGCTCGTCGTTTCCTCCTTGTCCGTCTTCAAGTAGGTGCCTGCTTTCTCGAGAATGCGCAGCCGGTAGTCGTCGCCAGCCTCAAGCTCCATCACGTCGGTGTGTTTCTTGATCTCTTCGATTGCGGGCAGGAAGCGCTGTCGCTGAAGACCATCGCGATAAAGATCGTCCGGATGACTGTTGGATGTCGTCACGAGTGTGACGCCGCGGTCAAACAGCGCGTTCAGGAGTCCCCCGAGGATCATCGCGTCGCCGATATCGCTGACGAAAAACTCGTCGAAGCACAAAACTCGCGTCTCGGCCGCAATATCGTCGGCAACCCGCTTGAGCGGGTCTTCCCTGTCAGCATGCCCGGCCAGGCGATCGTGCACTTCCTGCATGATGCGGTGGAAATGATTGCGCCGTTTCGCCTCGATCGGAAGCGTCTGGTAGAAAAGATCCATCAGGAAGGTCTTGCCACGCCCGACGCCGCCCCAGATGTAAAGACCTCTGACGGAGCGTTTCTGCCGGCCGAGCAACCGGTCGAGTAGCGACGGCTTCAGGCTTGCTCGCTGGATGAGTTCCTTCTGCAAGCGCTCCAGGGCATCAAGCACGGCGAGCTGCGCGGGATCACGCACGTAGCCGGAGGCGACGACCTGTTGCTCAAACGCGTCGCGCAGATTCAAGTTACCATGATCCCTGTATTGCAGACTGACCCACAGACGCGAAGATTAACCTCGATCATGGCGTATCGCCATGCCGACACCGGAACTACGAGAAGGAACAAGAAGCGATGAGCGACGCGGCCGAACGAGAATCCATGGAATTCGATGTCGTGATCGTCGGCGGCGGCCCCGCCGGACTCGCGACAGCGACGAGGCTCCTGCAACTGGATTCCGAACTAATGGTCGTCGTCGTCGAGAAGGGATCGGAGATCGGTTCGCACATTCTGTCGGGAAACGTCTTTGAACCGACCGCGCTCGAGGAATTGTT
Source organism: uncultured Gammaproteobacteria bacterium (assembly GCA_963922215.1). Lineage (GTDB taxonomy): Bacteria > Pseudomonadota > Gammaproteobacteria > Steroidobacterales > Woeseiaceae > UBA1847. The sequence continues at coordinate 18,237 of CAWUHY010000017.1, forward strand.
CCCCGACTGGAAGGAGCGCGGCGCGCCCCTCGACACCCCGGTGAAGGGCGACAAGTTTCATTACCTGCGCAGCGAGTCAAAGGGCACGAGTATCCCGAACGCGTTCGTCCCGCGGCCGATGCACAACGAGGGCAACTACATCATCAGTCTCGGTCGACTGTGCCAGTGGATGGCGGAACAGGCGGAAGCATTGGGGGCGAATATTTTTCCGGGCTTTGCCGCATCCGAAGTCCTCTACGACGACAGCGGGCGTGTGATCGGTGTTGCAACCAGCGACATGGGCATCGGGAAGGACGGCGAAAAGAAATCTTCCTACACGCCCGGTTACGAATTGCTCGGCAAATACGTCGTTTTTGCGGAGGGCTGTCGCGGCAATCTCGGCGAGTTGCTCATGGATCGCTTCGACCTGCGCGACGGCGTCGACCCGCAGCACTACGGCATCGGGCTGAAGGAAATCTGGGAGATCGACCCGGAAAAACATGACGAAGGGCTCGTCGAACACACGCTCGGCTGGCCACTGGACAACAGGACCGAAGGCGGCGGTTTTCTCTATCACGCGTCGAACAACCAGGTCTTTCTCGGTTTCATCATCGCGCTCAACTACCGCAATCCGCATCTTGCTCCCTTCGAAGAGTTTCAGCGCTGGAAGCAGCACCCGAGAATCCGTTCGATGCTCGAAGGCGGTAAACGTATCGCTTATGGCGCTCGTGCCGTAAACAAGGGCGGACTGCAGTCGCTTCCGAAGCTCGAATTTCCCGGCGGCATGCTCGTGGGCTGCGACGCAGGTTTCTTAAACGGCGCGAAGATCAAAGGCGCGCACACCGCGATCAAGACCGGAATGCTCGCGGCCGAGACGATTCACGAAGCGCTCGCCAACGGTGACGCGGGTCAGTCTGAGCTCGTCGACTTCAGCACGAAAGTCCGGGAATCCTGGGTGTACGAAGAGCTTCACACCGCGCGAAATTTCGGACCGGCGATCAAGAAGTTCGGGACTTTCTGGGGTGCCGCGTTCACGTTTGTCGACCAGAATATTTTCCGCGGTCGTCTGCCGTTCACCTGGTCGAGTCCGAAGCCCGACCACGAATCGCTCGTCGAGGCGAGCGAGGCGAAGCCGATCGACTACCCGAAACCGGACGGCGTAATTTCCTTCGACAAACTGTCTTCGGTTTTCCTGTCCAGCACAAACCACGAGGAAGACCAGCCGTCACACCTCAAGCTCAAAGACGACAGCATTCCGATTGCCCACAACCTCCCGAAATACGGTGAGCCCGCGCAGCGCTACTGCCCTGCCGGCGTTTACGAGGTCGTCGAGGAACACGGTGAAAAACGCTTCCAGATCAATGCGCAGAATTGCGTGCACTGCAAGACCTGCGACATCAAGGACCCGCTGCAGAATATCGTCTGGACCGTGCCGGAGGGTGGCGGTGGTCCGAACTATCCCGGGATGTAGCGACAAAAACTCTGCGAGGTACGGCCCATGCCCAGTCCGATCGTGTTTTTCGATATCGCCGGTCAGAACGACGACGATTTGAAGGCCTTCTACAACAACGTTTTTGACTGGTCATTGGACGCGAACGGACAGACGAGCGTGCCGGTCATGGCGCCGATCGACGGAGCCATTCGCAAGGATCCGAATGAGAAGCGGCTGTATCTCGGCGTTGAGGATATCGATGCCACGCTCACGCAGATCGAACAGTCCGGCGGGTCGATCGATGTGCCACGCTTCGAGGTACCGGGCGTTGTTGTTCTCGGTCTGTTTCGCGACCCGGCCGGCAACCCGATGGGGCTCGTGGAAATGGACGGCGACCGGCCGCGGGTGCCGTAGCGGCGGCCACGGCCGCTAAAGCCGTTCTCAAACGGAGAGACTTGCGTAACGCCTACTTGGGCTGCATCCGTATCGCGCCGTCGACGCGGATGGTCTCGCCGTTGATCATTGCCGTGCTGTAAATGAATGCTGCTGTCTGCGCATATTCCTCAGGCTTGCCGAGGCGCGGCGGGAACGGAATTTGTTTGCCGAGGGAGTCCTGCACGTCCTCCGGCAGGCCGGCTATCATCGGTGTCAGGAAGATGCCCGGAGCAATCGTATTGACGCGGATGCCGAACTGCGCGAGTTCGCGTGCCATCGGCAGCATCATGCCGACGACGCCACCCTTCGAGGCGGAGTAGGCGGCCTGGCCGATTTGGCCTTCGAAAGCGGCGATGGACGCCGTACTGATAATGACTCCGCGCTCTCCGTCGTCGTTCGGCTCATTCCGCTGCATGACGGCAGCGGCTTCCTTCGAGACGATAAAGCTGCCAATCAGGTTGATCGCGATCACCTTCGAGAAAACCTCGGCAGGCAATGGGCCTTCGCGGCCCAGCGTGCGGCCGGGCGTGACGACGCCGGCGCAGTTTACGGCGACCGTGATGCCAACCATGAAATCCGCCGCTTTTGCGATCGCGGCCTTCACGTCGTCTTCGCTGGATACGTCGGTCTTGACAAAAATCGCGCGCTCGCCGAGTTCCTTCGCCCGTTCCTGGCCCTGTTCTTCATTGACGTCGAGCAGAACCGCGTGGCCGCCTTCGTCGACGAAGCGCTTCGCCGTTGCAAACCCAAGTCCCGATGCGCCGCCGGTGACGACAGCTTTGGCTGTATTCAGATCCATTTATTCGTCTCTCAAATTCCTAATCGATTTCGATGCCGATGGCGGTCGCTTCACCGCCGCCGATGCACAGCGATGCGATGCCGCGTTTCTTGCCGTGGTTGCGCAGTGCATGAACCAGCGTGACGATAATTCTCGCACCGGATGCGCCGAGCGGGTGGCCGAGCGCGCAGGAGCCGCCGTTGACGTTCACTTTGTCGTGCGGGATGCCGACGTCGTGCATCGCAGCCATCGTCACGACGGCGAAGGCCTCATTGATCTCGTAGAGATCGACGCTGTCCGCGTCCCAGCCGAGGCGTTCGTGCAGCGCCTTGATCGCGTAAACCGGAGACGTGGTAAACCACTCTGGCTCCTGTGCGAAGTTGGAATGCCCGGCGATGCGGGCAATCGGCGTCAGGCCGCGTTCCTCGGCGTCGGCAGCGCTCATCAGCAGCAGGGCGGCAGCACCGTCGGAAATCGATGACGAGCTCGCGGCCGTCACGGTTCCGTCTTTGCGGAACGCCGGTCGCAGCGTCGGAATTTTTTCGGGACGTGCGTTTGCAGGGCCGTCGTCCTTCTCAACCACAACGTCGCCTTTTCGCGTCGAGACGGTGACGGAGGTCAATTCGGCGTCAAAACCGCCGGAGCTGGCGGCGTTCTGCGCACGTTCGACGGAGGCGATTGCGAACTCGTCCTGGGCCTCACGCGTGAACGAATATTTGTCAGCGGTGAGTTCTGCGAAGTGGCCCATCATGTTGCCGTCGGCCGGATTCTGCAGCCCATCGAAGAACATGTGGTCGACGACTTCCTGATGCCCCATGCGAAAACCCGCGCGCGCCTTCGGCAGCATGTAGGGCGCGTTCGTCATGGATTCCATGCCGCCGGCGACGACAACCGATGCGCTTCCCGCGCGAATCAGGTCGTGGGCCAGCATCGTCGTTTTCATTCCTGAGCCGCAAACTTTGTTCACGGTCGAGCAGGGCACGCCTTGTGGGATTCCCGCCGCAAGCGCCGCGATGCGCGCCGGGGCCTGGCCAACGCCGGCGGGCAATACGCAGCCCATCAGGACTTCGCTGACATCGTCCGCGGGAACGCCCGAATCGGCCAGCGCCGCTGCAATTGCTGCAGCGCCGAGATCCGTTGCCGACGCTTCTGATAGCGAGCCCTGAAAGTCGCCGATGGGGGTCCGCTTCGCCGCAACGATGACGACAGAATCCTTTGACATGCTTACTCCTTCGCAGCACTAAATCGACAGCGCGCCACTTTCACGGATGGCCGGACGGCGTGCAATACAGAAATCACGGTAGTCGCGCCGCCGGCAAGGGGCTGTCGGCCTCGAGCAGGTCGGGTTCGTCGAGGTTGGCGAGTATTTCCTGTCGGGCAGCCTCCCCGAGCGCCTTCGTATCCTTGTAATCGGGATGCTCGGGACCGATCGGCGGCAGAATTCGTATGCGGATCCTCGAGGGCATCAGCATCCAGTCGCCGCAGGCCAGCATTTCACGCGTCCCCGAAATCGCAACCGGGACCACCGGCATGCCGGATTTCACAGCCGCCATGAACGCACCCGCACGGAACCGTCCAACGCCGGGTTCTAGACGAAAGGTGCCCTCGGGAAAAAACGTCAGGCTCGCGCCGTTTTGGGCTGCGCGGACGATCTGTCGGGCGTCGCGAGAGCTCTCGTTCGCGCGGAAGCGCTCGACGAATCGCGATCCGGACCGGCGGAGCACGAAATGCACCAGGGGCACATTCCGCATTTCGCCCTTGATCACGAAACTGAAGCGGCTCGGCAGATAGCCTTTCATCAGCGGGCCGTCGACGTAGCTCGCATGGTTCGCCACGACGACGGAGTGACCGTCGGGCAGGTTCTCGAGGCCCTCGATCTCCGGACGTGACCCGGTCAGGACGAACAGCAAACGGCAGATCCAGGACGCAAAACCCTCGCGCGCCCGGGCTGTCGGGAGGACCGCCACAGCAATCAGCGTAACTGCGACGACGAGCACGGTCAGCAGCCACGCATACAGGCAAAATGGCAGCGCAATCAATCGCTTCCACGACCAGGCGGGTTTTGGGGATTCTGACATCACTTTATGTCAATGCTTTAAGGATTTTGTGAAACTCATCACGCCTGCGTGTGTGTCGTCCGACCATACTGATCTTATTGAAAATTCCGTCGTTTGGTACTTCTTCCCTGACGCAGTGGCCCCGCACCCGGACGCTTGTTCGATCGCGTATGCTACCAGTCGAGCCAGTTGCGAAGTTGTCATTTTCGGCGCAGGCAATGGACTGCACTCAAAGGATATCGGGCATACATGGCGAGCACTGACCTGACAAAGGAACAATCCCGCTTCGTGACGCGGTCGACGGAACTCGTTGATCGCTTTCTCGATGCGATCTGGATGGAGCGTGGTCTCTCGCAGAATACGCTGGGTGCCTACCGTGCTGATCTGATGACCCTGTGCCGCAGCCTCGCGGAGCAGGAAAAAAGCATCGATGCGGCCGAAAAGGCCGACCTCCTGGCTTTCATCGCGAGTCGCGTCGAAAGCGGGGCAAAGCCGCGCTCAACGGCGCGCCAGCTGTCGAGCTTCCGCCGTTTCTTCCGCTACCTGCTGCGGGAGAACCTGCGCGACACCGATCCGACGGCAGAAATCGAGATGCCGCGCATCGGCCGCTCGCTGCCCAAGACCCTGAGTGAAGACGAAGTCGACGCACTGCTGAGCGCGCCGAACGTCGACGAGCCGCTCGGTCACCGCGACCGCGCAATGCTCGAACTCCTCTACGCAACCGGACTGCGCGTCTCGGAACTTATCAACCTTCAGCAGTCGCAGGTGAACTTCAACCAGGGCGTTTTGAGGATCGTCGGTAAAGGTGACCGCGAACGGCTAATCCCGCTTGGCGAGGAGTCGCAGCGCTGGCTCAAGGATTTCATCGACGGACCGCGGATGGAAATCCTGCTGGAGCGTCAAACCGATTATCTCTTCCCCACGCGCCGCGGTGACCGCATGACCCGCCAGGCGTTTTGGCACATCATTAAGCGCTATGCCGAGAAGGCCGGGGTGCGCAAGAAACTGTCGCCGCACAGCCTGCGACACGCATTTGCAACTCACCTTCTGAACCGTGGCGCGGACTTGCGTGTTGTGCAGCTGTTACTGGGCCATAGCGACCTCTCGACGACCCAGATTTACACGCACGTTGCCCGCGAGCGTCTGAAAGAGCTCCACGCCGAACACCACCCGCGCGGCTGATGTAATAATTCGTCTCCGGAAACGGTCTCATTTCTCATTGAGTGCTACCATTTCCTGATCGATTCACCTGAGGGTGCCGCATGCTTCGCACGTCCTTTCTCATTTTCGCTGCGCTGACTGTCGCAGGGACTTCCTTCGCCGACGACAAGCTCGACTCGGTCCGCGGCAAAGTCGCGGCCATGTTCGACGTGATCGAGCCCAACGATGTGACCGCGAGCCCTGTGGACGGCTGGTACATGATTCGCCGCAATTCCATTGTGGCCTATATCTCAGAGGACGGGCGCTACCTGTTGCAGGGCGACATGATCGACCTCGACGCGAACGTCAATCTGTCGGACATCGCCCGTAACGAGGCACGCCGCGAGCTGATGTCTTCCATTGATGACTCGGAAACCATCCGCTTTTCACCCGCGGATCCGAAGTACAGCGTCACGATCTTCACCGACGTGGACTGCACGTACTGCCGCAGGCTGCACGCCCAGATCGACGAATACCTGGAGAGCGGTATCGAGGTCCGCTACCTGCTGTATCCGCGTTACGGCCCGAGTTCGGCTTCGTGGAACAAGTCGCAAAACGTTTCCTGTTCTCAAGACAAACAGGCTGCCCTGACCACCGCCAAGCGTGGCGAGGCGGTCGAAGCGCAGCGCTGTGGTTCGACGATGGTCCAGGAGCATTTCGCACTCGGCCGCCAGGTCGGCCTGTCGGGTACCCCGGCAATCGTGCTTGGTGATGGTGAACTGATCGGCGGTTATCTACCGCCGGCCCAGCTGAAGCAGCGTCTCGACCAGAAAGCCTCAGAAACGCCGGGATCCTGATCCCGCGCGTCCTTAAGCGTGTTTGTCCTGAATGGCGTGCACGTGGAGGACGTCGTTCTCGCCGTGATCCTCGACGTAGCGCTCTAGCGCGTACTTGCCGCTCGCGAATGCGATGTCGTCCCACGGAATTTCGTCGTCGCGAAACAGGCGTGTCTCGAGACTTTCCGCCCCTGCGCCGAAATCGCCGTCCAGGTCTGCGAGATAATACAGGTGCAGCTGCCCGACACGGACGATGTCGACGGCCGCGTAGAGTCTCCCCATGCGAACCTTCGCGAGTGCTTCTTCCTGCGTTTCCCGGGCCGCACCCTCGGCCGTCGTCTCGCCGAGTTCCATGAACCCGGCCGGCACCGTCCAGTAGCCGTAGCGCGGCTCGATCGCGCGTTTACAGAGCAGGATGCGATCTTCGTGACGCACGATACAACCCACCACGATGAGGGGGTTCTGGTAATGCACGCGTCCGCAGTCGTTGCAGATGGCACGCTCGCGGTTGTCGTCGTCGGGTACCCGGTATTCGACGGGGCCGCCGCAGGCCGAGCAGAATTTCATCCGTGTCATCATGCCTGCGGAGCGTCCTTATCAAGGGAATTCGAGCAGCGTTCGAATGGTGCCGGGAGCGAGAATCGAACTCGCACTCTGTTTCCAGAACCGGATTTTGAATCCGGCGCGTCTACCAGTTCCGCCACCCCGGCACTTGGGGGGCGCACAGTATATTCAGGACGTGTGGCCGACGCCAGAGTGGCAAAAAAGTCTGCGCATCGTGCGACGATATCCGCAAACCGTGCATCTATCCTCACAGCATGAGCAAATTCGCCGACATCTCGATCGATCACGCCATCATTCGCCGCGCCGCAAAGGGCGACGGGAAGGCGCACGAGATCATCTACCGCGCGTTTGCGACGCCGGTCTACACGCTTTGCCTGCGCTTCACGCGCGTGCCGGCCCACGCAGAGGATCTCGTCCAGGAAACCTTTATCGAAGTGATGCGTTCGATCGGTCGTTTTCGCGGTGACGCGTCGATCGGAACCTGGATCCGCCGCGTCGCGGTGTCGAAGGCACTGATGTTCCTGCGCAGCGCGTGGACCAGCCGCAGTCAGGCACTTGGCGAGGACTGGGACGATTTCCACGCAGACGACGGAAGCTTCTCCAGGCCGTCTGAGCACACCGACGCCGCGATGGATCTGGACTCGGCACTCAACGCGCTGCCGGACGTCGCGCGCACGGTCGTATGGCTGCACGACGTCGAGGGTTTCACGCACAAGGAAATCGCAGATTTTATGGGTCGGACCGAAAGTTTTTCGAAGTCGCAGCTATCGCGCGCTTACCAGCGATTGCGTCCGATGCTCGCGAGCGACCAAACCGAACAAGCTGCCGCATTAAGGAGTTTTTCGTAATGGCGGATGAAGACAAGGACCAGGACATGATTGCCGGACTCACAGCGGACGAACACCGCGCACTGCATGACGGGCTTTCTCGCCTGCCGGACACGATGCCGCCGCGCATCGTCTGGGAGCGTATTCAGGAACAGGCCGAGGCCGAGGGGCTGCTGAAATCGGCGCCGCGCCATCACTGGTACCTGGGCTCGGGCATTGCGGCCGCACTCGTTGTCGCCGCGATTGTTTTGCTGCCAGCAAACCAGCCCGCCGAGCAACTGCCGACCGCGATGACAGTTCCTGATTCGATGCCGACGAACGAGACCAGCGTCAATGCTTTGCAGGCACTGATGGTCGAGTCGCGCCAGCTCGAGGAAAACCTGAGGGCACTGCCGGCCGAGCCGCGCGTCACGCGCGCCGGAACGGCAGCGACCATCAGCGAACTACAGGACCGCATTGCGGCCATTGATTACCAGCTCAGCCGCACGGATGGCTCGCTGACGCCGGAGCAGGAGCAGATCCTGTGGCGCGAGCGTGTGCGGATGATGCGATCTCTCGTCGGGCTGCGATATGCACAGTCGCAGCGCGTTGCATTTTGAAGGAGTTACCCATGTTGATTCGATCATTTATTGTCGCGACATCCCTGCTGCTCGGCAGCCAGGCGATCGCACAGCAACAGGAGGCGGCCCAGGCGAAAGCAGAGGCTGAGGCGCGGCAGGCGCGCGCAGAAGTCGAAATACGGATGCGCGAAGCGGAAGAACGCCTCGCAGAGGCGGCGCGCCAGATTGCTGAACTCAGTCAGCGGAATATGACGATGGTCGCGCCGGAGGTCGAAATGTTCTTCGCTCAGGACGACAAACCGAGACTTGGCGTCACGATCAACGGCAGCGACAGCAAAGAGCCGGTAAACGGCGTGGAGCTCGCGGGAATCACACCCGGCTCGGCAGCCGAGGAGGCTGGGTTACGGGCCGGAGACACGATCACGGCCATCAACGGTGAAGCACTGCGGGCGGATTCTTCCCGCGCCGCGAATGAAAAGCTCATCGAATTCATGAGCGGTGTCGAAGCAGGCGACAAGCTGGACATCGACTACCTGCGCGACGGAAATTCCGGGAGCGTCGAACTGACGCCGCGCCCGGTCGAGCCCAACCGATTCGTCTTCCGCAGCGGACCCGGCGAGACTTTCGACTTCATTGGAGAGGGCGACGCAGAAGTCTTCGTCGCTCCGAACATCCATCGCGAGGTGATTCGCGGTTTCGGTCCGCGCTGGATCGGGCGTTCGGTCTTCGACATGGAGCTCGTCGAACTGTCCGAGGGCCTCGGCAAGTATTTCGGCACGGATTCAGGACTGCTCGTGATTCGCGTCGCAGAGGACAACGAACTCGACCTTGAGGACGGCGACGTCATTCAGTCGGTCGACGGCCGTGAGCCGAATTCGGTTGGCCACCTGATGCGGATCTTGAGCTCCTACGCGCCGGGCGAGCGCTTCGAGCTCCGCATCATGCGCGACAAGAAGCGCAGGAACCTGGAAATCGAGATGCCGGAACCGCAGACGGGCCAGCTCGCGCTGCCGCCCGCCGC
>CAWUHY010000018.1:0-26650 GCA_963922215.1 uncultured Gammaproteobacteria bacterium
GCCTGCTCGCCGCCCATCACGGAAATTCGCGCGTTTGGCCACATCCAGAGGAAGCGCGGCTGGTACGCCCGACCGCACATCGCGTAGTTGCCCGCGCCGAACGAGCCACCGATGATGACCGTAAATTTCGGGACGGTCGCGGTCGCGACTGCGTTGACCATTTTCGCACCGTCTTTGGCGATGCCGGCGTGCTCGACGCGCTTGCCGACCATGAAGCCGGTAATGTTTTGCAGGAACACGATCGGAATTCGACGGCGGTCGCAGAGCTGGATGAAGTGGGCACCCTTCTGCGCCGACTCCATGAACAGGATTCCGTTGTTGGCAACGATTCCCACCGGGTAACCGTTGATGCGAGCGAAGCCGCAGACGAGTGTCGAACCATAGAGTTTCTTGAAGTCCTGGAACTCGGATCCGTCGACCGTGCGCGCGATGATTTCGCGGATGTCGTAGGGGAAGCGGTATTCGCGTGAGACGATTCCGTAAACTTCTTCGGCGTCGTAGCGCGGCTCCTGCGGTTCGACGCGCGACGGGCTGACCGGGCGCACGACGTTGCAGTTCGCCACGATGTCGCGGGCAATCGCGAGCGCGTGCGTGTCGTCGTCGGCGAGATGATCCGTGACGCCCGAGGTTCGCGAATGAACCGAGCCGCCGCCGAGCGTTTCCGCATCGACAACTTCACCCGTTGCCGCTTTGACGAGCGGAGGCCCGCCGAGAAAGATTGTTCCCTGGTTACGAACGATGACCGCCTCGTCGCACATTGCAGGCACGTAAGCGCCGCCTGCCGTACACGAGCCCATGACCACCGCGATTTGCGGGATGCCATTGGCGGACAACCGGGCCTGGTTGTAGAAGATGCGTCCGAAGTGGTCGCGGTCCGGAAATACCTCGTCCTGACGCGGGAGGAACGCGCCACCGGAATCGACGAGGTAGATGCAGGGCAGACGATTTTCGAGCGCGATTTCCTGCGCGCGCAGGTGTTTCTTCACGGTTAGCGGATAGTAGGTACCGCCTTTCACCGTCGCGTCGTTGGCGACGATCATGCAGCGTACGCCGCTGACCGTGCCGACGCCCGCGATCACGCCGGCCGCGGGAACGTCGTCGCCGTACACCTCGTGGGCTGCAAACTTGCCGATTTCGAGAAACTCCGAACCGGGATCCAGCAACCCGGCGACGCGATCACGCGGCAGGAGCTTGTCGCGCTTTAGATGCTTCTCGCGCGCCCGCTCTGATCCGCCGAGCTCGATCCGTTCGGCGACGGCCGCAAGTTCCTCAGCGAGGTTGCGATTCGTCGCGTAGTTCGCGGCGTAGTCTTCAGAGCCCTGGTCGATCTTTGTTTTGAGTACCGGCATGGATCTACGCGGAGGCAGCGAACAGTTCGCGACCGATCAGCATCCGGCGAATTTCGCTGGTGCCGGCACCAATCTCGTAGAGCTTCGCATCGCGCAGCAGGCGACCGGTCGGGTACTCGTTGATGTAGCCGTTGCCGCCCAGCGCCTGGATCGCGTCCAGCGCCATCAGCGTCGCTTTTTCGGCAGCGAGCAGGATGCATCCGGCAGCATCGAATCGCGTTGTCTGCCCACGGTCGCAGGCACTTGCGACCGAATACACGTAGGCGCGACAGCTGTTCATCGTCGTATACATGTCGGCAATCTTACCCTGCATGAGCTGAAACTCACCGATCGGCTTGCCGAACTGCTTGCGATCGTGAATGTACGGCAGCACAACGTCCATGCACGCCTGCATGATTCCCAGCGAACCACCGGCGAGCACGACGCGTTCGTAGTCGAGACCGCTCATCAGAATCTTCGCGCCGTCGCCCACGTCGTCCAAAAGATTTTCGGCCGGCACGCGACAGTCCTGGAGCAATACTTCACTTGTATCAGAGCCACGCATCCCCAGCTTGTCGAGCTTTTGCGGTGTCGAGAATCCCGGCGTATCGCCTTCGACGACAAACGCCGACAGCCGTTCGGAGCCTGCGTCAGGATCCGTCACCGCATAGACAATCATCACGTCGGCGCCGGGCGCGTTCGTGATCCACATTTTCGAGCCGTTCAGTACGAAGTCTTCGCCATCGCGCACGGCGGTGGTACTCATGCTCATGACGTCGGATCCGGATCCCGGCTCACTCATTGCGAGCGCGCCCAGGTGTTCACCGCTGATGAGTTTGGGCATCCATTTTGCCTGCTGCTCGGCGCTTCCCCAACGATGCAGCTGGTTGATACAGAGATTCGAGTGCGCGCCGTAGGACAGTCCAACGGAGGCACTGCAGCGACTGATTTCTTCCATTGCAACGACGTGCGCGAGATAGCCAAGACCACTGCCTCCGGCCTCTTCGCTGACGGTGATGCCGTGCAGGCCCAGCTCCCCGAGCTCCGGCCAGAGATCACGCGGGAACTGATTCTCACGATCAATCTCTTCCGCGCGGGGAGCGATGCGTTCTTTCGCGAAAGCCGCGACCGTGCTGCGCAGCAGGTCGATGTCTTCGCCGAGGCCAAAGTCAAATTCGTTCACGTCGTGCATTCCTTCGCTTCTTACAAGGATCGCCTTGGATTGTCCGACGAGCGCGACCGCGTCCGACATACCATTCGCGGGGTACGACACGTTTGGGCAGGAGGATCAGGTCTCGGACAGCGCGTCGATAAAGCTCGAAAACAACTCGTACTGCGATGTGATTCCGAGCTTCGCGAACAGGTTTCGCTTGTGGACCATCACCGTGCCCGGCGCGATGTCCAGAACGCGCGCGATGGACTTCGTGGAATGGCCGCGCAACAGCAGCTGTGTGATTTCGCGCTCGCGCTGCGTCAGCGTCGACTGCCCGAAATTTTCGAAACATCTGTTCAGACGCTCGTGCATGGAAATCGCAACCTCGTCGCGGCCGCCACCCTCTTCCCACTGATCCCAGAGCTTGCGAATCGCTGCATGAACGATCGCTTCGGCGGCGGTCAGTTGGGCGATCTCGCCGCGTCGGAAACGGCCCGACAGCTTTGCGGCGACGAGCACGAGCGTCGTCTCCTCGTCGACGTCGAGAAAGAAATCCACTTCGTCCTCGAGATGCGTGCGCTCACAGTACTGCCTGTAATACTGGCTCGAGCGAAACCGGTCAGGCGCTGCGTCGCGGAAACGGCAAACTCCGGGCTTCTCGTCCTGCAAGGCGAGCTGGTAGAGCGGGTCCAGTAGATACGGGCCCGCGATGTAGCGTTCGAGGTAGTGCTTTTCCTTAGCCGGTTCGAGGTTGTGTGCGAGCACCGCTGGCGGCGAATTCTTACTGAACGCGAGCAGAGCAAAGTAGCTTTCGTCCGAGAGTTCGGCGAGCGTCGCATGCAGCGCAGCCGCGGAATCGTCAAATTCGTTCGCGCTGATGAGCTGCGCAATCGCGGCGAGCCACTGCTCCGATGTCGGACTTGCGGGCATTTCAGGGCTGGTAGAGCGCCGCGGCGTTGCCGTCGGGGTCTTCGATCACGCAAAAGCGGCTCTCGCCGTGGCTGCGGGGTTCGACGAGAACTCGTCCCCCGCGACGCTCGCTTTCGGCAAGACTCGCGTCCAGGTCGCTGACGACAAAGTAGATCAGCCATCCCTTCGGCATCGACGCGTTGTCGCCGCGCGCATGGCAGACACCGGCGACCGCTTCACCGCTGCCAGGCGTCATGAGCGTAAAGTCTTCGTAACCGCCCATGTCCGTTGGCTCGATCGACGATCCAACGACGGCGGCATAGTAGTCTTTCAGCGAGACGGCATCGCCCGTTGTCAGGTCGACCCAGCCGATTTTCCCGATCTCGTTACTCAATGCCGTCTCCCGTGTACACTTTCAGTATTGCTGGTTGGATTGCTAGCATACCCGACAACAACACTGACAGGCATTTCCATGAAACTGGTTACCGCAATCATCAAGCCCTTCCGTCTGGACGACGTACGCAATGCACTTGGCGAAAATGGCATCAACGGAATGACCGTCAGCGAGGTCAAGGGCTTCGGTCGCCAGCGCGGCCATACCGAGCTTTACCGGGGGGCAGAATACGTTGTGGATTTCCTGCCAAAGGCGAAGATCGAAGTTGCCGTGGCCGACGATCAGCTGGAACGCACGATCGAACTGATTATGGACGCTGCCAAGACCGGCAAGGTCGGCGACGGAAAAATCTTCGTGACAGAAGTCCTGCAGGCCTACCGGATTCGTACCGGGGAGACCGGAGACGGCGCGCTATAAACTGATCCAGACCGCTCCGCGCCCGCTACGCCAGTAAACTGCGCGCGCTTGCCCGTAGACGGCCGTCTCGGGTATGAAACCGAACATTCGCCCGTCGTTGCTGCGACCACGGTAATCACCGACCGCGAGCAGGTAGCCTTCTGGCACGCGTGCTTCGAAGTCCGGACCACCGCCGGCGGCCAGGTTCAGTCGATACTGCCGATCACCGAGCGCTTCAACAGCGTCCCCGACCGCGACCTCGGACCCGTTGATCGACAGGTGCCCGTTTTCGAGCGCGACGCGATCGCCGCCGACCGCGACAATCCGCTTGATCAGCCGAACGCCACTCTCGGGTGAATCGAAAATCACGATCTCGCCGCGTGCGACCGGTGCCCCGTCGCTAATCTCGAATCTCGTGAACGGGACGCGCAGGCCGTAGGCGCGTTTGTCCACGACGACGCGATCGCCGGGCATCAGCGTGAATTCCATGGACCCTGTGGGAACATGGTAGTGATCGGCGAGCGATGAACGCGCGCCGAAGACCAGCAGAATGATCGCTGCCAACCACGCGAGCTCGCGCAGGATCTTGCGCAGTTTGTGATGCTGTTTCATGCGGGCTTGGACCGCGGGCAATCAGGAAAGTGCGAGATAGACGACACGGGCCATCGCATAGAAAACCAGAATCCACAGCACGATCGACGACAGCGCGTAGGCGCGAAACCGGCTGATGACCCGATTACTTGTGCAGTGAATGACGCTGTGAACGACTCGACCCAGCACGAAAGCCCAGGCGAGCACGACATCGATGGTCGTGACCATGTCGAGGTGCAGCAGTAGCAGGCAGACGACGTAGAAGACAATTGGCAGTTCGGACAGGTTGTTGAGGTTGTAGGCCGCGTACTGGACCTCTGGCGGCAGGCGTTCCTCCACTTCGGGTTGTGTCTTCAGAGACTGCGGGTGAATGCGGTTGGAGAGAATGTATCCGAGGCGACGCTTTGCCATCACGAACCAGACGCAAAACGTCAAAAGCAGCATTGCAAAAACCGGTAGCAGCAGGGAACTCATCATTATTGATCTCCGTAGGAATCGAGCAGCGATCGCCAGCGCGCAAGCTTGGCCTCAAAGTTCATCGAAGCGTGTGCGGGGCTTGTCGACGGTAGCTTAAGAACGCTGACGCCGTCCGGCAATTCGACGAATCGAGAAAACAGGTCGTAGGCTTTTGTGCCGTTGCAGCCGATCCGGGCAATCCCGGGTTGCCGTGCAAACAGCGCCGAAAAATCGTTCACGACCGCGGTGTCCATCCGGATACTCGAATCGAGGCTTCCGGGCCTGACGGAACTTGCGAGCACGTCCCAGACGACGATCCCGCTCTGCGTCAGGATCTCAACGCGCTGTTCGTAGCTGCCGCTCGCGCCGAAGAGCTCCTCCATGATGCGCCAGAACGCGTTGCGCGGATGCGCGTAGTACTGCCCTGCCCGGACGGACGCGTCTCCCGGCAGGCTGCCGAGGATCAGAAGGCTCGCTCTCTCGCCCTCGATCGGCGGAAAGCCGTCGGTGGCCGCAGTTTGCGGCGTCATCTCAGTAGCCGAGCGCCGGATCCACGACGTTCAGCAAGGGCTCACCGGCCAGGAAACGACGCACGTTTTCGACGATCAGCAGTTGCTGACGCCGCGGATTGCTTCCCGCCCACGCGACGTGCGGCGTGATGATGACATTGTCCTTGTCCCACAGAATATGATCCGCCGGCAGTGGCTCCGGGTCGGTGACGTCGAGTCCGGCTCCGCCGACGCGTCCGTCCTCGAGGGCCGCGACGAGCGCGTCGGTGTCGACGCTGCCGCCGCGCGCAACATTGATAAACAGGTGACCTGGTTTCGCAGTAGAGAAGAAGTTCTCGTCGAACAAGCCGCGCGTCTCCGGCGTCAGCGGAGCGGCGTTGACGATCACGTCGGCGCGGGCGGCGAGCTCGAGCAACTCGTCCGAGAGGCCGACGTAATCGACATAGTCCGGGCCGTTACGCGAACTGTTTCGCGTCGCAAGTACGGTCATACCCAGGCCGTTCGCACGCCAGGCTACCTGTCTCCCGATTCCACCGAGACCGACAACGAGCATCGTCTGATCTTCTACGGATCGCATGCTCGCGGTCGGGGCACGATCCCAGCTGCCCTCGTCCATCGCTTTCGCATAACTAGGCAGTTGCCGTCCCAGCGCGAGCATCATTGCGATCGCGTGCTCTCCAATGGCCGGCGACGTCATCTTCTGCGCATTGCTCAGGGTGACCTCGCCGCTTCCGATGCGGTCGACGCGGAGACAGCGTTCTGCGCCCGCACTGAAGATCTGCATCCAGACAAGCTTCGGCGCCGCCGCAACGGTCTCCGGCGTACAAAATCGCAGAATCGCGTGGGCGTCACCCGCGAGCGCAGTTGCTTCAGCGGTTGAGGCTGCGCCGAGGAAACGCGCATCCGGGAACGTCGTGCTCAGCGTCTCGAGGTAGTTGTCGGGAACGATGATGGTTGGCGTTTCCGTCCAGCCAGGCAGGTCACGGCTCGCGACTGCGCTCTCTTCGAGTCCGGCCTCGTCGATGAGTTCGTCGATCGTCAGTTCGGCATGAACGCCAAAGGAAAGAATCAGCAAAAGGCCCGCTGTCAGTCTGCGCATGAGTGACTCCCGGCACGTCTTATTAGAATGCGCCGAGAATACGGCAGGTCCTTGGCGGACACAAAAAAGCCCGGCAGTGCCGGGCCTTTCGTGTTGTTAACGCTTTTGTATCAGGCCGGGAAGAAGTCGATCGGCTTCTCGGTCGTTACCGGCTCGACGTCGCGGGACTCGAAACGGAAGCGCTTGACGCGCATCACGAGTTTGCGCTCGAGTTCCTCGTCGTTCAGCTCGCTGGAGACCACTTCGCAGAAGGTCACGCTGCCGTCCGGCGCGATCGTGAGTCGCAGGACGAGCTTGCCTTCCAGCGTGGGATCCTGGCGAAGCGCGCGGTTGTACAGCGCGAAAATTGCGCCCTTGTTGCAGTCGAAAACGAGCTCAATTTCTTCGCGAGAGCGCGATGCCTTGCCGCTTGTGCCGGTCCGGCTCGCTGTTCCGCCGGCCGGGGCGAGGCCCGCGACAGGACTTTCGACGCGCGTCGCAACACGCTGGGCCAGACCGGAACCGCCGGTGTTGCGGCTCATGTCGGCCGTGTTGATACCGCCGGATGCTGTACCCGCCTTCGAAGTAATCATCGAACGCTCATTGCGTTCCGATTCGCCCGTCGTCTGGCTGAGCTCGCGATTGTCTGCGACCTTGTCCAGCAGCGACTGATCGACGAGGTCGGCGAGATCTTCCTGGAACGGGAGCAGCGCGGCCTGGGCCTGCTGTTTCGCCTCTTCGCGTCGATCGATTTCGGGTTCCGGCGCCGGTTCGGGCTCGGGTTCCGGCTCGACCTCGACCACCTGCTCCGGTTCCGGCTCCTCGATCGGATCGGGCTCCGGCTCTTCCGGTTCCGGCTCCACCGGTTTCGGCGGCGGCGGTGGCGGCTGCTTCTCTAAAAGGAGCTGCGCGATCCGCGGCGGGATTTCCTCAACCTCGAACGGATCGGGTTCGGGCACCGGGATGAATGGCCAGACGATGCCCAGCGCCAGGCAGCCGAGGAAAATACCACCGAGGAGTCGCTGGAAGCGCTTCTCCTGGTTTTCCTCTGCCGTCCAGGGCAGGTCAAATTCTCTGAAGAACGGTAAATCCATTCCTGTCTCCGGTTCTTCTAGCGCGCCGCTTGAAGCTGGTCCAGCTGGTCCGAGCTCTTCTGCAGTACAGCCAGTGAAATCTGTCCGTAGTCCGACTCTGTGCAGGTCGCCATGACCTTCTTCAGCAGTCGATACGGAATGTCCTTGTCGCCCATAATCGTGACTTCCCTGCCAGCGATATCGTCGCGAGCCTCGCGACGAAGAACGCGATCGTTCTGCGACTTCAGAGCCTGGCGTAACGCCGGAATGTCATTCCCTTTCGCCGCCATCACTTCACTGACCTTCGCGACCGGAGCACCCTGCACAAGGATGTCTTCGTCGCCGATCATGATAATCACGGTCTCCGAAGCCTTCTGCTCAGCAATCGATTCCGGCAGCTGAATGTCTTTCGCGTTTGGCAGCTCTTCAACGTCCGAGGAGTTCACGAGGAGGAAGAACACCAGGATCGTGAAGATATCCATCAGCGAAACGAGATTGAGTGCACCGGCAGCCTTATGGCGCTTGTGCCGCTTGTCCATGCGTCTTGCGCGTTGCGACTTGGCCATGCTCAGGCTCCTTCGGTTGTCGGCGCATCACCGATCGAGATGTCGGGGAACAGGTCGTTGCGGACAACACGGTCCTCTTCGACCACCTGCTCGACGCGAACGCGGTCCATGACCTGCACGATGACGTCATAGGCGATGTCAGACTCGAGCAGGATCGACACGTCGGTCTTCTCCGGATACTGGCTCTTGATCTCCGAGAGCTTCGCGCTCACCGCATCAAAGTCGTAACCGGCCTCGGTGTTTTTATAAACACCGAGCGCGCCCTGGTTGCGATCGCCAATTTCGATCAGGTTTTTTCGAACCGTCACTTCAAGCTGGAACGTCTGGTCCTGCGGGTCAACGGCCTCGGTAGAGGAGCCAGGCAGATTCAATTCGAGAATCGCCAGACGCGAGAACACCGCTGTGATCAGCAGGAACGGAACCAGAATGACCATCAGGTTCATGAATGCCGTGATGTTGAGTTCAGCCGTTTCCGTCTGACGATGACGGCTGGCTCTGCGGCCGCTTAACATGATTACGCTCCGTTACCGGACAGCTGGCGCTCGGTGACAGCGTTCAGGAACTTCACGCTGGCCATTTCGAGGCTGTCGACGAGCTGGTTCGTTTTCGTCTGCAGCAGCGCGTGGATCAGCAGCAGCGGAATTGCCGCCATCAGGCCGAATGCCGTCGTGTTCATCGCGGTCGAAATACTGGCGGAAAGCAAGTCAGCCTTGTCGGCGGGGTTCGCCGTCGATACCGCCGTGAATGCCTGGATCAGACCGATAATCGTTCCGAGCAGACCGAGCAGCGTTGCGATGTTGGCCAGCGTTGCGAGGTAGTGCGTGCGCTTCTCAAGACGCGGGAGCACTTCCATCAGGCTTTCTTCCATCGCTTTCTCGATATCGTCACGACGACGCGCCGACTTCACGCGGTAGAGGCCGTAGGTCAGGATCGAGCCAATGGCGGCTTTGGATTTCGCCGTCAGCGTGGCTGCTTCCTGGAAGTTGCCGGCCTTCAGGTAAGGGACGATCTTCTTCCACAGCATGCGGTTCTTGGCACCTGCCATGGTGAGATACGTCCAGCGTTCGACTGCGATCGCAACACCGAACGCGAATACGAACAGAATGGGGTACATGAATGCACCACCCTGTTGGAAAAACTGCACGATTGTGCTCATTGGACTGCTCCTCTTTGGTCTCGCTCAGGCGAGTTCACTCTTCATCTTGGACATACAGGTCGTTGTAAAAGCCGACCTGCCGAATAAATTCTTCCCGATCCACCGGTGCCAGGATCTCATCCAGCAGCGTGTTGACCGGACGACCCATCAGATCGCCGGGATCTGACTTCTGCCAGGGCACGATGTACATGACCTTCGGCAATTCCTGGTTGCCGGTAATCTCCGTCCGGCTGAGCGTCATGCGATCCATCACCTGGCCGCTGCTGACGCTGCGGACAGTCTCGGGCTCGACGCCAGGTTCTTCGCTGTCGTCGCTGTCGGCCTCGGACGCGTCCACCGCGGACGTGTCGACCGCCGGTTCCTCGTCGTCGATAGCGGACGTGTCAACCGCGGGCTCGAAATCGGACAGGTCATCGGACTCCTGCGCGAACCCGGTCTCGAAGCACAAAAGCCCCGCTGCCAGAATTGTTGCGATCCGTGCCTGCATCATCACTCCGTGACGTTTGCCGTTTGCTGGTTGCGCGCCACCCGGCGCGTCAAATCCGCAATCCATCGATCGACCTGCTCGTCTTCAGAGACAAGCTCCCGGTAGCGCTGGAAATGCTGCAAAGCGGCATCGAGCCGCTGAAAATACAGTTCGTAGAGCACACCGAGGTTGTAGTGTGCCAACGCGTAATCCGGCGAGACTGTGACGGCCTTCAAATAAGCGGCTTCGGCCTCCGAGAAATTGCCGGATTTGCGAAACAGTACGCCGGATTGGTTCAATGCCGGCGCGAATTCGGGGTCAACCGCGAGCGCGGCGTCCACCGCTTCACGCGCGAGTTCCGCGTTGTCGTTCGCCGTGTGAATGATGGAAAGGTTGAGATGCGCGCCGGGGAAGTCGGGATACGACAGCAGGAATTCCTTGAAACGCAACTCTGCGTCGATCATGTCGCCCGCCGCCCGCGAGGCCACGGCCTGCTCGTACATGGGCTGTGCAGCGGGCGGCACCGTTCGCGCTTCGACGCCGGGCTCCTGCTCCGACTGCACGACCGTCTGCGGCGCACTCGCACAGCCACCCAGCGCGAGACCGGCGACCGCAAGCAGCGCGAGCCTAGTAGAGAGAGGTGACGACTTCATCCGTGCGCTCCAGTTTTGCGTAGCGAGCCGGCATCAGGCTTGCCAGGCGGTCGAAACTCCGTTCAACCCATTCGTCGTAGATGCCGTCCGTCGCGCGGTCCGCGTTCGCCTTGTACAGGTCGATCGCTTTTTCCTCGAACGGATAGGCTTGTTCTTCGAGCAGCAGCTCGTATTCCTCGAGCGCGAGTTCATCGAGCCCGTCCGGGCGTTCCGAGCCCATCAGGTCCGCGCTGAACACTTCGTATACGCGTCCGAGCTGGAAGGTCGCTGCGGTTGTCACCTCGGCGACGCCATAGTCGGCTGCGTCCGTGTACACCTTGATCACGTCTTCCATCAGCGCGCGCTTGAGCTTCAGGCTGTCGGCGAGCGGCTGCGTGAATTTCACGACTTCAAACTTCCGCCGCACCGGCTCCGCGAGGCGAATCGCTGCGGTGGCGGCGAGATAGCGCGTCCGATCCGAACGCTGTGCGCCGGCGCTGCGATCAACTGCCACGAGATTTTCGAGCCTGCGCGTAACCTCGGCTTCGTCGCCGCTCGCCTCTGCCAGCTGCAGCAGGCGGTAGCGCGCTTCGATGGATTCGGACAGCGGATCGGGGAAGCGGGCAAGAATCGACTCGAGAACGCGTTTTTCGCTGGCCGTTGAATTCGATGTCTCGTAAAGCTCCGCGGCCTTCCACAGTGCTTCGCGCTGAATTCCCGGTTCGGTCGAGTCGGCCGCGGCGATGCGTTCGAACTCGGCTGCAGCCTGCGCACCGCGTCCTGATTCCATGTAGGTCACCGCGAGCTTCTGGGTCACATCATCCGCAAATTCGCTGTCCGGGTAGTCGCGGCGGTACTGTTCGAGCATCGCCGATGCACGATCCCAGGCTTCGAGATTAATCAATGCGGCAGCCGCGTCGTATTCGGCTGTCGCCCGGAATTTCGAATCCGGCACGACCTGGCCGAGGCGAGAGAAGTTAGCGACTGCGAGTTCCAGGTTGCCGGTGTCTCTCGCGATCTCACCCTGGCGGTAGATCGACGAGGCGATGCGTTCGTTGATGTCAGCGACCGCTTCCGTGTCATCGACCGGCGTCACGTTCTTGAGGCTGTAGTAGGACTGCTCTGCCGCCTCGAACTGCAGCGTGTCGAACTGCGAATGCGCGATGACGGTCCACGCCGTACGCTTCAGGCTCGCGTCCTGCACGTTGGGCTTGTCGACGACAAGCTGGCCGACGGCGATCGCGAGATCGAACTGACCCTGGTCGAACAGGTCTTCGGCGACCGTTGTCAGGACTGCCGCAGACTCGGGGTGTTCGGGGAATGCGTCAGCGAATCGCAGGCTGCTGTCGAGATAGCGCTGGTGCCAGGCATCGGCTTCGGTATCGGCCAGCTGCTTTTCATGTTCGACATAGCTGACAATCGCCGCATAGCCGGCTTCGGCGGATTTCTCGTGACGCGGGTACTCGTAAGCGGTTCGCTCGTATTCGTCCGTCGCCGCTGCAAAGTCCTCGCTCTCAAACAGAATCTCGGCGAGCAGGAAGTTCGTGTTCGCGGTGTCCGGCTCTCCCGGGAAGTAAGACAGGTACTTGCGATACCAGCGAGCTGCCTCCTGGTAATCGGAGCGCTTGCCGTCCTTCTGTGCTTCCGCGTGATAGTACTGCGCCAGGTCGTTCAGGTTGTCCTTCAGGTGACCGGCGACAGCGGTGTTTTCCTCTCGCGGGTTCATCACCCAGAACTCACCGTCCATGCCGTAGCGTTCGACGAAGCCTTTCTTGCCCTCGAGGACGAGGCTGGGGAATCCGCCGAGCTTGTACGCTTCGATGACGTCCACCTGCATCAGCGGCGCCTGCGGATGCAGCGGATCGAGGTCGACAAATGCTTCATAGGTCTCGGCGGCATCGACAAAGCGTTCCTTGTCGAGATACAGGTCGCCGAGATTGCGATAGATCACGTGGCTGTATGCGGGCTGGCCGCGGGTCTTCAGAAACCCCGTGATGCTGTCTGCGCCTTCCATATACGAGAAGCTGATGCTCAGGACGCGGAAGGTGTCGTTGACGAGCTCCCGCTCACCGCGGCTCAATCCCTGGAACTGGTTGTCGCCGTCTTCGACTTCATAGTCACCGATCTTGCGGTCCAGCAATGCGAAGAAGGGTTGCAGGCTGTCTTCGTGCCAGGCGAGTTTGAACTGTGACCAGCCGAGCTTGTACAGCGACTGCTCGTAGAAGCGTGACTCCTCTCCGAATTCGACCACGTCCGAGTATGCAATCTCTGCGTCGTTATAGCGCTTGCGCAGGAACAGCATTTCGCCACGACGGAACTGCACTTCGTCGACCAGCGGTGTCTCCGGATAGCGCTGCATGAGCTCATCGAGGACCGTCAGCGCCTCGTCGGTTTTACCGCCGATTTCATAGGCACGCGCGAGCTGGTAAAGCACCGTGTCATTGCGCCGGTAATCCGGGTAGGCCTCGAGCAGCTTCTGGTACAGACCGACGGCTCCGTCGTAACCCGAGTCTTCGATGCCGTCCATGTTGTCCGCGAGCTGCTCTGCCTCTGCGGCTTCGAGCTGCAGATCGCCGAGGCGACGCATTGCTTCGGCGCGCAGCACAGGATCGTCGGACACGAGATCGAGGAAGGCCCGGTAGTTTTCGCGAGCCAGGTCCGAGCTTTGCAGGATCACCCTGCTCTTCTTGAGCTCGACCTTTTTCTTCTCGAGGCTCTCGATCGTGTCTCTTTTCTTGACGTCCGCGACGGCCGGCGGCGCAGCGACGACTGCCGTTAGGACAAGCAAGGTGAGGAGCCGGCGCATCATTGCCTGTTCTCCCCAACGGTGGCTGCGCGGTCATAGATTGCGGCGAGCGCGAAGCGAGCCTGTACCGTGTAGATGTCCAGTCGCTCTTTCTGCGCGCTAAGCTCGCCAACGGCGATTTCCTGCAGGAAGGCGCGTTGAATCGCCATCGCGTTCGCAACCCGGAGTTTCATGCCGCGAATCTGCGGCTCGAGGCCGTAGACACGATCCGCAAACTCTCCGAACCTGAGCGGCTGGGTGCGCATCGTTTCATCGATCTGACGTCGCGAGCGCTGTGTCTCGACGAGTGCTTCCCCGGTGTCTTTCAGGTCGCGACGAATGCGCCACAAGCGATCCTTGAACTGGCGTTCGAGGTCCCACTGGAGAACGCCCTTCAGAAGCGCAATCTTGTCCCGGACCTCCTCGGCCTCGGGAATGTCTGCCTTCAGTGCCGGTGACTGTTCGAGGCTGACGATCTCGCCCCACATTTCGAATTCGGAACGTGACGCAAGAGCCAGCCAGTCCTGCGTTTGCTCGATCGTATTGAGGCGAGAGTCGAACTCGAGCTTGCGATTCACGAGCTCGTCCGTGTTGGCGCGTGCGAGCGCGTCCTCTGTTTTGGGCAGCCGCTCGGCGTAGGCAAGACGCCGAGTCTCCAGCATGTTGGCATAGACGTTGACGCTGCCTTCCCACTGGTCGAGGTTGCGATAGAGGTAGTTCAGGTCGCGGTAGTTCTTCAGACCTTCCTGGAATTCATGAGTCGACAGGAGGTGATAGAGGTATTTCGCTTCAGGGCCGTCCGGCAGCTCGTCGAGTTGCCAGTACCAGCCGGTGCTGTCGAGTGGGTCGTCGGTAATAAACGTGTCGAAAAATTCGCCGGTCTCGATGTGGTCGATCGTGTTATCGATGCGGTTTGCTTCTTCGTAGAATGCCTCGATGGCATTCAGGTAGTGATCTGCGGCCTGGCTAATGCTGTCGAGCTTTGCCATCGCGTAGGGAATCGCGAGCATGGACGCCTGCACTGCGGGATCGAGCAGGTCACGTCCGCGCAGCTCCATCCACGGGACGAGCGCGCGTTCGAAATTGTCCTGTTCGGCGTCGGCCCAGCCGGCCCCGAGCAGCGCCTTGTTCGAAAACGGACCAGAAAGGCGAACGCGGTTCAGTGACGACTTCGCTGCGGTGGGCTTCTCTGCCTGGAGGAGCGCGTAGCCGAGCGCAAGATTTGCCTTGTCGCGCAGGGATGCGAGCTCTTCGTTGAACGGGTTCATGTCGCCGAGGTCGTCGAGAACGCGCTCCGCGTCGGCGATGCGGCCGCTACGAACGAGCGCTACGCCCAGGTTGAATCGCGCGTAGCTCGCCCATTCGGTCCGGCCCTTCCACCGGTCGAGCAGCGCAATCGCCTCGTCGTACTGACCCGCGTCAATCAGGAGCTGTGCCCGCAGCATCTGCGCTTCGCGCTGCAGGTTTTTCGGCAGTTCGCCCTCGATTTTGCCGAGAGCGTTCTGCGACTCGTTTATGTAGCCGCGCTGGCGCCAGATCTTTGCGAGGAAAAACCAGGTGCGGTCACGGATTTCCTGGTCGACGTTATCAGCCAGCAGACGTTCGAAAATCTCGGCGGCCTCGAGATGGTGGCCGTAGGACAGGAACAATCCGCCAAGCAGCAACTCGGCATCGTCTGCATGATTGCCGAGCCGAGCCTCGCGATCGGCGGCGAGCAGTTTCACGATCGCAGGAAAGTAGTCGTCCTGGTAGAAGTGAAACAGAACTTCGCCATAGTGCGCATCCTTGACGACGATGGCTTCGTCGTCCGCCGCGTGGACCGTTCCACACGACAGCAATGCGAACAGGCTAAGCCCGGTTGTCAACCGACGGAGCAAGGACTACTCCCATTCCTTGATCTGGAACTCCGGCTGCTGTTTCGAGACACGGTCAGTGATCTCGAGCTCCATGTACTTCGCACCGATGCCTTTGTCGAAGTTCAGCGTGGCGCCGCGGCGGTAGTCGCGCGAATGCGGCCCTTTGCCGGTGAAGACAGCGACCAGTTCGTGGTCGCCGGTTTTCAGGTTTGCCATGTGCAGGCGGTGGACCCCACCGCGCAACAGCGCTCCGACTTCGCGCTCGGTATACAGGTAGTTCGCGACTTCCTTGCCATTGATCTTCAGACTGACTGAATCAAGCTCGAAGTATTCTCCGACATCCATCGAGATGAAAAAGGCGACCTGGGAGTTGGCCGGAAACAGCAATTCTTCCTCGAGCAGGAAAAGATCGCGGTTCAGGTCGAGCACTTCTTTTTTCAGCGCCTGAACATCCTTGTCGAGCTCGCGGAAGGTCTCGCGCTGCTCCGTTCCGGATTCGCTGTCCTGCATGGCGTCCTCGGCTGCGACGACGGACGTCGCGAGCATGAGGCAGCATAAGAATTGTCTGAATAGTTTCACTGAATCATCTCCGAATTTCAGACCGTCCGAATCACTCGCGCAGCAAGGCGCGAACTTCGGTCAGGTACTTGTCTTCGTAGCCTGGCTTGTAGCCGTGATGGACGTGACGCACCTTGCCTTCGCGATCAACAATGACCGTGACCGGCATGGCATTGACGTCGTAGAGCTTGCTCACATCCTTGGTGGAATCGAAGAGCACAGGGAACTCGACGCCGAGTTCATCGATCATGCTCATTGCCCGCTGCGGATCGTCGTCGATATTGACGCCAAGCAGCACGAAACCGACACGCTCGTAACGCGAGTACAGCTCGTCGAGCAGCGGCATTTCCTGGCGGCAGGGGCCACACCAGGTCGCCCAGAAGTTGATCATGACAACCTCGCCGCGATACTCGGACAGGCGAAGGTTTTCACCGCTCGAGCTTTTCAGCGCGAAGTCCGGCGCCTGCTGGCCCGAGAGGTCCGACGACGCGAGACTGCCCGCAGCCAGGCCCGCAAGAATCAATCCCATAAATGCTTTTTTGATCTTCATCATTCCATTCCCTTGACGTTAACGGCTGTCCCTCATCCATTGTCCGTAGCGACTTGCACGTCGGCCGCAGTCGGCGTGCCCCGGCATCGGTCCCCCGGGTTTCGCAGCTTTTGAATGGTGACAGTCCGTCCCGTTCGGGGCCGTGACTATCGTCACAATTGCCTCGCCTCGCCTGAACATAATTTAAAGACGGAGACGGGCTCGCGGCTTTCCGCGGCTGACTCGAAATGCCTCGAGCCGGCGCATTCATTGGGCCTTCAGGCGCGAAACAGGGTCGACGGGAGATGAAGAGATTACGTTAAGTCGCTGTCTTTCCCGGGAAAGATCCAGCACTTCATCCAGACCGTCGACCACGCGCGCCAGCACCCGGCGCTACAGGTTTATGGTAGCCGTATCAGTCTGAATTTAAAGCGAAAACCCGTCGCTTATCGGCGACAGATCGAGACTTTTTTCTGCTAACAGGATGCGCAGTTTTCCTGCTATCCGGTACCGGTTTCAGGGTCTCAACACACCCCGGGCGCAGGCGCGTTGGCCGGCACGTCTTCAAGCGGTGCCGAGGGATCCTCGAGTCCGGCGGAATAGTAGATCCGGCCGTCGGCGTCGATCACGATGCTCTCGTAGTCCGGCAGGCAGCCGATGAGCTTCATCCCTTCGTCGACGCCCAGCACAAAGACCGACGTCGACAGAGCATCCGTCATGACACCGTCCGGCCCGAAGACGGTCGCGCTGTGCACGCCGGATGCGGGCTCGCCACTCGACGGCGACAGGATGTGGTGGTAGCGGACTCCATCCTCCTCGAAGTAGCGCTCGTAATCGCCGGATGTAGAGATCGCCTCGTCTTCGAGGGGCACCGAAATCGCGACCTGGCCGTCATTTCGCGGATCGCGGATTCCGATCATCCACGGCCTGCCGCGCCGATCGCCGAGCAGCTTCGAGTCGCCGCCGGCCGTCACGATGGCGCTGTCAATGCCTGCCTCGCGCAGCATGTCGATGCCGCGCTCGACCACGTAACCTTTTGCGATGCCGCCGAGATTGATGCGCACGCCCTCGACGGCGAAATGAATCGTGTGCTTCTTCGGGTCCAGCTCGACGAATCGGTAGTCGATGCGAGCGGCCTCTTCACGCGTCGTTGCTGCGTCCGGGCGCTTGCCTTCCCGGAAGTCGTAGTGCTGACCGACGCTCTCGTAGGTGATATCGAAGGCGCCGTTGGTCAGAACGGAGATGTCGAGAGCACGCTCGACGATTTCATAGAGCTCGCGCCCCGCCTCCACCGGTGCCGTTGCCGCGTTGCGGTTGACCTCCGAAATGCGACTCTCTTCGATATACGTGCTCATCAGTTCGTTGATGCGTTCCACTTCGGCGAATACTTCGTCAACCAGCGCTTCGCCGGTGTCGGCTGACTCGTGCCAGAGGTAGACGCTGACCTCAGTGCCCATGAGCGGTCGCGCATCACCGTGCCACTCCGCAAGCACCGGGGATGAAAAACCCGAAATTGCCACCATGACTGCGAGTAGAGAAAGGGAGAATGCGGAGTTATGCTTCCTTAACACCGGACAACGATAGGAGCCTGCCTGTGTCATCACTGATATTCCTTGGAGTTCTGGCGGCTATCGCCATTTACGCCATCGGGATTTACAACCGACTGGTCAATGAAAGAAACCGCGTCAAGAATGCGTTCGCTCAAATCGATGTCCAGCTGACGCGCCGTTACGACCTTATCCCAAATCTCGTCGAGGCCGTCAAAGGCTACATGAAGCACGAGCGGGAAACTCTCGAAGCTGTCATACAGGCCAGAAACTCGGCGGCCTCTGCGCTCGAGGCAGCCAAAGCTGATCCGTCGGACGCGGCAGCGATCCAGCAGCTCGGTCAGTCAGAAGGTGTTCTCGGCAACGTCCTCGGCCGCCTGTTCGCGCTGTCCGAAGCCTATCCTGATCTCAAAGCCAATGAGAACATGATGCAGTTTCAGGAAGAGCTGACCACCACCGAGAACAAGGTCGCGTTTGCTCGTCAGGCATTTAACGACTCAGTGCTACAGTACAACAATTCGGTGCAGAATTTCCCGAACAACATTCTCGCCGGAATCTTCAGCTTTCAGGAAGCAAGCTTCCTCGAAATCGAGTCGGAAGAAAAACGCGAAGTTCCGGAAGTTTCATTCACCTGATCCGGCACTGAATGAATTTTTTCGACGCGCAGGATAACGCCCGCAGCGCAACGCGGCGCCTCGTCGTCGTCTACATCGTCGCGACCATCCTGATCGTCGCCGCGATTACTGCGGTCGTCGGGTTTGCGCTGCTTGGCACGTCTATGACGACCGCCGGCAACCTCGCCGGCGACGTCACTACTCTACTCATCGGTACGGCGCTCGCAGCAACTGCCCTGATTTTCGGTGCGAGCCTGGTCAAGACCGCAAGCCTCTCCGGCGGCGGCAGCAAGGTCGCCGTCGCGATGGGCGGCACGCTGATTGATTCCGATATTACCGACCCGCTGCGACGTCGCCTGCGTAACGTCGTCGAGGAAATGGCTATCGCGTCGGGCGTCCCGATGCCGGATCTGTTCGTCCTCGAAGAGGAAGCGGGCATTAACGCATTCGCGGCTGGCTACACCAGCTCCGACGCGGCGATCGCCGTGACGCGCGGCGCGCTCGAGACGCTGAATCGTGACGAACTGCAGGGCGTCATCGCGCATGAATTCAGTCATATCCTGAACGGCGACATGCGTTTGAACATCCGGATGATGGGCGTGCTGTACGGCATCATGGTCGTCGGCCTCCTCGGCCGAACGCTGCTGCGGAGCGGGCACTACGCGAGCCTCTCGCGCCGGCGTGAAAACAATCTGCCGGTCGTTCTCCTCATCGGTCTTGGACTGACGCTGATCGGATGGATCGGTGTTTTCTTCTCTCGCGTTATTAAGGCCGGCGTGTCTCGCCAGCGCGAATACCTGGCGGATGCATCCGCGGTGCAGTTCACGCGTCAGACCGAGGGCATCGCGAATGCGCTGAAGAAGATCGGCGGCTACTCGGAGGGCTCCCTGATCAAGGAACGCGATCCCGAAGAGGTCAGCCACATGCTGTTCGGCACCGGCGCGAAATTCAGCAGTCTGTTCGCAACTCACCCGCCACTCGACGAACGAATTCGAGCGCTCGATCCGTCGTTTGACGGCGCGTCGTATCCCTCAGTCAGCGCGTCCGCCGAACCCGCGCGAGACATTGACGTCGGCGCCGCGAGCGGATTCACCGGGACGACTGCGCCGACGGCGGACACTGTGTGGGACATGGTCGGCCAGGTTCAAGCCGAACATATTGAAATCGCGCGATCGCTACGGCTCGGTATACCGCACGGCATTTACGACGCCGCTCACTCGACCGAGCTCGCCTACCTGCTGTGCATTGCGATGGTTCTTGAGGTCGACGACGACATCGGCGACGCGGAACTCAGGCTACTGCGCGAGCAGCTCGGCGAAGCGCGCGCCGCGAAAGTGCGCGACTTCGCACTGGAACTGAAAGATCTCTCGCCAACTCTGAAGCTCCCGATTCTCGAAGTCGCATTCCCGTCCTTGAAACGCCGGCCGGCACCGCAGCTCGAGTTCATGCTGCAACTCATCGAGAAACTCGCGCGCACCGACGGCAAAACTTCGCTGGCCGAATTCTGCTACTACCGCATCCTGCAGACGAGCCTCGACGACGCCTGGAATCCGACGGCACGACGTGGCAGCAGGAAACTGTCGCGGCAACACGTGCAGGACGCGGCGGTCGATGTTCTGCGCATCGTCGCGAACGTTGGCGCCAGGGACGATGACGCAGCAAACGCTGCGTTCCGTCGCGGACTGCAAGAGTTTCCGGGCTGGGCGAAGAACTTCGAAAACAGCAGCATGCCGGCGGACGCGACCGCCCGTCTCGACCAGGCACTCGACATTCTCCTGGTGTTGAATAATGAAGGCATGGAACTCCTGATCCGCGCACTGACGGCTGCCGTGAACGATGACGGCCGCCTGCTGCCTCGTGAAGAGGCCCTGCTGCGGGCGATCAGCGGCTCGCTGCGCTGCCCGTTGCCTCCCGGGCTCACCGACGCGCAAGCCGACTAGCAGCCGGAACTATCACCCCCCGTCGCCGGTCTGCATGCCGTAGACTGTTCATCTTGAATTCAGATTCATCCGCCTATACTGATTTGGTCTGATTGACCGGGAACCCCCATGAAAACGATCAAGCTCCTTCTTCTGACAGTCATCGCGTTCGCCGGCTTCGACGCCCAGGCAGAAACACGGGAAGAGAAACGCGTTGCGGCCGCCGCCGACGTGATCGACCAGATTCTTCGAATCCCCGAACAGACAATTCCGCCGAACCTTCTCGCCCGCTCGTATGCGATAGCGGTCGTGCCGAATGTCGTCAAAGTCGGTTTCGGCGTTGGCGCGCGCCGCGGCAAGGGCATCATCGTCGTTCGACAGGACGACAGCTCGTGGAGCAATCCGGCGTTCATTACGCTCACCGGCGGCAGCGTCGGCTGGCAGATTGGCGCGCAGTCGACCGACATCATTCTCGTATTCAAGACGCGTAACGGCGTTGACGGCATCACGAATGGCAAGCTGACGCTCGGTGCGGACGCGTCGATTGCAGCCGGTCCGGTCGGTCGCCAGGCGGGCGTCGCGACAGACTTGGCGATGCAGGCCGAAGTTGTCTCCTACTCACGCAGCCGAGGACTGTTTGCCGGCGTCGCGCTCGAAGGCGCTGGTATCACGATGGATCAAAAGGCGAATGCCGCATTCTATGGCTCGGCCAATATGTCGGCGGAGAAAGTTTTCGCGAGCTCGCCCAATATCGCGCCGGGGATCGCCAACGATTTTGTTCAGCTGCTGACGCGGCAAACGACGCGTTTACCCAAACAGCCGGGCATGCAGGCAGGTGCACCTGTCGCACAGCCGGATGAGGGTAACAGCGAGTCTGATGACGCGGATGTGAAGACGTTCGCGATGCCCGACCCGGAATAAGGTCGGGCTTGAATGGGCTACTGGTCGGGCTCGTCCTGGCGCCGCTTCAGTTCGTCGCGGATGGACTGAAGGTCGGTCGCTTCTTCCGGCTCAGGCTCTTCTGCTTCAAAGACGCCCTGCGCGTTCGCGCCCGTCGCGGCCGGTGATGTCTCCGGCGCGACGGTGCCACTATCCCGGCCGCCACTGACTGCGCTGTCGCCTTCAGGCAAGATTGCGCCAGGGACATTCGTACTGCCAGTTGTTTCTTCTTCGCCGGGCACGCTTCCGTCCGGCAACACGCCGAACTGCGCGAGGTATTCAGCTTCTTCCCGCTGCCGACGAGCTTCTTCCGCGCGGCGGCGCGCTTCTGCGGCAGCGTCCTGCGTGCGTCGAAACGCACGACGTTTCTGCTCCGACAGGGCCTCGTACTCTGCGCGTCTCGCCGCCTCCTCGCGGGCCGAGACGATCTTCACCGCCTCACGGGCATTGATGCACTCTGCCGCGTAGCGCGTCTCGACGCGGTCACGCGAGCAACGAACCATTGCCGCTTCGAGCAGGATCGAATTGTCCACGAACTCCTGAACCGAGCGCGGCGGTTGCTCCTCTGCACAAGCGGACAGCACCGCTGCGGCAGCTAGCATGGCGATCAGTCTGAAACTCATGATTTTCGGGCGGCTCGGGACTTCATTTAACGATAATAGCACCGCGGTCAACGTCGAAAACGCGCACAGGTTCGCAGTTTTTCACGCCCCGGCGGCATTTCCGCCGCCGCGAAATGTGGGTTATGGTCGCGTGGGCGTAAGGATCCGGGGGCCTCTTGACGGAAAAGAATCAGTTTGCGTTGCTCGCACAGCGGCGGTTCCTGCCCTTTTTCACGACGCAGTTTCTCGGCGCGCTGAACGACAACGTTTTTCGAAACGGTCTGATCATCCTGGTCACGTTTCAGGGCATTCAAATCGCCGGAATGAATGTGAGCATGCTGGCGAACGTCGCCGGCGCCCTCTTCATCCTGCCGTTTTTCCTGTTCTCCGCACTCGCCGGCCAGCTGGCAGACAAGTACGAAAAGTCGATGCTGTTCCGGCGTATCAAGCTGCTCGAGATCTCACTCATGATTCTCGCTGCGATCGGCTTCGTTACCGGTTCCTATGTCGTTTTGCTTGGCGTTCTGTTCCTGATGGGATTGCAGTCGACGCTGTTCGGCCCGGTCAAATTTGCGTATCTCCCGCAGAAGCTCGCGACATCGGAACTGATCGCCGGCAACGCGCTCGTTGAGGCTGGAACCTACAGCGCGATTATTCTCGGTCTGATGATCGGGGGGCTGTCCGTTGCTGTCGACCCGACCTCGAAGACATTCCTGATCGCCTGTCTGCTGCTATTCGCTATTGCGGGCTACCTGTCGTCGCGAAGCATCCCTGTAACGCCCGCTGTCGACCCCTCGCTAAAGCTCAAATTCAACGTCTTTAACGAAACCGTTCGCATTATGAAGTTTGCGAAGGAAGACAAGACCGTTTTCCTGTCGATCCTCGGAATTTCCTGGTTCTGGTTTTACGGCTCTGCAATGACCTTGCAGCTGCCTGCCTACACGCAAGCGATTCTCAACGGCAGCGAAACGGTGACGACTGCCCTGCTCGTCGCGTTTGCCGTCGGTGTCGGGATCGGCTCGCTTCTGTGTAACCGGCTGTCGGGGCAGCGTATCGAACTCGGTCTCGTGCCTTTCGGATCGATCGGACTCAGCGTCTTCGCAATCGATCTTTACTTCGCACAGCCCGTCGCCCACCTCCAGTCGGTGACGACGGTTGCCGAATTCGTCGGGAGACCCGGCAGTTTGCGCGTACTCTTCGATCTCGCGATGCTCGGCGCGTTCGGCGGTATTTACAGCGTCCCTCTGTATGCGCTGATCCAGAAGCAGGCCAAGCGCGAACATCTCTCGCGAATTATTGCCGCCAACAACATCATCAATTCGATCTTCATGGTTCTCGCATCGCTGATCTCGATTGCGGTCTTGAGCGTCGGATTTTCGATTCCCGAATTGTTCCTCGTCGTTGCCGGACTCAATGTCCTGATTGCCGCCTACATTTACGGGCTGCTTCCGGAATTCCTTCTCCGCTTCCTGGCGTGGATCGTGATCAGTCTCGTCTACCGCGTTCGCTTGCAGGGCGAGGACAAGGTGCCGGTCACAGGCCCGGCCGTTGTCGTGTGCAATCACATCAGCTACATGGACCCTGTACTGCTCGCAGGCTGTATGCGCCGACCGATGCGTTTCGTCATGTACTACAAGATATTTGACACGCCGCTCCTCAAGCATTTTTTCCGGCAGGCAAAGGCAATCCCGATTGCTTCCGCCCGAGAGGACGAAGAGATCATGCGAGCCGCGTTCGACGCCGTCGATGAAGAGCTCGCAAAGGGCAACGTCGTCTGTATTTTTCCGGAAGGCGGGATTACGCGCGACGGCGAAATTCAACGATTCCGGCCGGGAATCGAAAAGATTCTCGAGCGCAGGCCGGTACCGGTAGTTCCTGTCGCGATCCAGGGCCTCTGGGGAAGCTGGTTCAGTCGTCGCAAAGACGGCGGGCTTCGGAAAATCCCCGGCCGGCTGTTCGCGAAAATACCGGTGCTGGTCGGGGACCCGGTCCCACCGAAGGACGCCAGTGCCGAGAAACTCGAGTTGCTGGTACGTGTCCTGCGCGGAGAACGCCGTTAGGGCATCGGCCGGGCCGGATCTGGATTCTCGATAACTGGCAACCGACCGAGTTTCCTCGCCCAGGTTTCGAGCAGTTCGGCTCGATTTCCAAACAGGGCTGCACCGTCTCCGGCTGCGAACTGAAGCGTCACGATTTCGATATTGTCGCCGCGCACGACGGGGATCTGGAAGCTGTTCGCGCCGAGTGCAACGGTATTCGCATCCCCCGGAATTCCCGGCAGAAAAACGGAATCGTTCCACACCATGTCCGTCTTCGACGTGCTGAAACTGTGCATCCACCGGTCGGTTCGCACGAACAGGCGCGACGGCACGGGGCCGAAGATCAGTTCGCGGATTCGCGATGGCAGGCGCAGCGCGGCTTCACTGACCTGGTTGGCTTCCAGGTTGAACTGCAGCAGGCGATTAGCCGCATCGGCGATGATCATCTGACCGCCGTCGGGCGAGACGCTGAGTCGGGTGAGGCCGTTTTCTCCCGACCAGACGACCTGGCGCGTCGCACTCGCCGGACTCTTCAGGTGCACGAGTGTCAGCGTTCCGGACTGGCTGCCGAGGTAGAGCCGCGCGTCGTCGAGAAACGCGAATGCATTCTGTGCGTCGGAGAATTCCTCCAGGTCCAGAACATCACCGGTCGTCGAATCGGCAACCAGCAGCCTGTAGTCGAGTAGAACGGCGAGTTTGTCGCCTGACGGCGAGAACTTGAGTTCACGAATCTCGCCGGGCGGAATTTCGACCGACCAGGCAGAAGGCTGCCCCGTTGCCAGGGACCAGACCCGCAATTCGGCATCGTCACCGATGCTCGCCGCGCGGTCGGACGCCGTGTGCACGTCAAGGTGCCGAATGACGGCGTCGTGACCGATATAGCTGACATCGTCTGCTTCGGCTGTGGCGGTCGCTCCCGAGGCTGTTACCGGCTCCGCATGCACGATTCCGCTGCGATCGGCGAAGACGACCCGCTCACCGTTCGAAGACAACTCCAGCGGGCTGTCGAAAGCCGGTGACCAGCGCGGCGCGACGCGAAGTTCCGAACGATCTGGTGTCTCGGGAACTCTCCAGACTCGCATCGTCCCGTCGTCACGAGTTGTGACGAGAAAATTTTCATCATCGCTGAAACGCGGCGCGCTGCGGCCCGGGTCCGTCTGCTCACCAAGTAACGGCCCAACCATGCTGCCGTCGTCGCTGCGACGCACCTGGAAACCCAGACCACCGCGACCCGAAATACTGAGTCGACCGCTGGGCGAGAATTCGAACGCCCAGTCGCCGGCGTCCATCAGCTCGAAGACCGGTCGCTCGGGTCGCTCGACTTGCCATTGTGCAACGCCACGATCCGCGTAGACCACGGCGATGTACTCTCCGCCTGCAGAGATCCTGAGCGACGACGGTCGATAAGCAAGATCGATCTGCGCGACGAGTTCACCGTTTCCGACATCCCAGACGCGCAGTGAGCGGTCCAGATCAACGACCGCGACGCGACGACCGTCCGCGCTGAACGCTTCCATCTGCGGAATGCCGGCGACATCGAGCGACGACAAGAGCGAACCGTCGTTGATCGAGCGTAGCTGGTAGCTCACGCCGTCATCACCCGGCAATCGCGAAACGATGACGTCGGCTTCGGCAAGTACAGTGTGCGATCGCGCGCCTCCTTCATTCGGAATGCTTTCGAACATTTCCCGCCCGGGCACGCGCCAGAGATGCAGAGAATCCTGCGACGCCGACACGAAGACGGAACCGGTGCGATCGAAACCGATCGGAATTTCGCCGGCGCTGACCGACAGATTGCCGAGAGGTCGTGCAACGCCGAGGTCCCACAGGCGCAAGCCATCACCACCCGTCGATGTCGCGGCGATGAAACGACTGCTTGGATCGACCCAGACGTGTGCGGCCGGCGTTTCAACCGGGTTCGGGATATTGATGCCGCGTTGAAAATCCTCGACCAGCGCCTGTGAGTTCAGGCTCAGGCTCCAGCCAACGAGAAAACCGGCGACGCCAACGCCCTGGTCGCGAATACTCAAGCTCCAGGTACCGGCCTGCTGCTCACCAAGCAGCGACGCGAGTTGACGACGATCGATAACGATATCCCGATTGACTGACCCGCGTTCCTCGTCGAGCTTCAGAGAGACAGACTGACCCGACGGCGCGCTGAGACGAATGGAGAGATCGCTCAAGCGCTGGTGGCTCAGGCGCAGACGCAGACCGATTTGCCGGACGCTTCCCGCGGCGTCCACGACCACGCGTCGCACGACCGGCTGAACATCCAGCGCCTTCACCTGCCACGGCTCGGCGGCGACGAGGCCGCCCTCACCAAGTGTCCACTGGCGAACGTCCGAATCAGAAACGGCGGAGAACAAGAGCCTGCCGGAATCGAAATAGATCGGTTCATCAACCGACAGCGTGTCGACGAGCAGCGGATAATCGGCACCAAGCAACAGCGCTGCACGGCTGCGCTTTTCGCGCGTGGACACGGTCAGCGATTCGATTGTTGCAAGCAACGCCCCGTCCCTGTCCTCCATGCGGCGTGCGTCGGCCGCCCGGCGCAC
>CAWUHY010000019.1:0-26464 GCA_963922215.1 uncultured Gammaproteobacteria bacterium
CTTCGGCCATGCGCGTCAGCGACAGGCTGACCATGAACAGCGCGTCCAGATTCGGCTCGGCGTCGTTCGCGGAGGCGCGCCAGCGGCGCAGCAGGCCGTTCAGCACCGGCGTCTGCGGAAATTTCGGCGCGGACCCGAGACCGCCGTACTCGCGATCGAAGCTTGTGCCGATGACCTCCGTGAAGCGTGCCAGCGGCGCGGCGTCGAGTGCCTGATCCGTTCCCGCCGGTGGCTCAAGCTGGCGAAAGACGTCGATCAGGCGTTCGCCCTGTGTGCGGATGTCGTCCTGCTGTTCGTCGAAGTAGCGTGCGACGCTCTCCAGGAGATCGGTGAAGGCAGGCAACCCGTGGCGCGCTTCACGCGGAAAATAGGTGCCGCCGAAAAACGGTCGCCGGGTTTCCGGGTGCAGGAACATCGTCAGCGGCCAGCCGCCGCCGCGCTGCGTCAAAAGTTGATGCGCGGTCTGGTAGAGCCGGTCGACGTCGGGACGCTCCTCGCGGTCAACCTTGATGTTGACGTACAGCCGGTTCATGACCTCGGCGGTTGCGTCGTCTTCAAAGGACTCGTGGGCCATGACGTGACACCAGTGGCAGGCCGAATAGCCGATCGACAGCAACACCGGTTTGTTGTCCTGCATGGCTTGCTCGAACGCGTCTTCGCCCCACGGCAACCAGTGCACCGGGTTGTCTGCGTGCTGCAGCAAATAGGGACTGGTTTCCGTCGCGAGCTGGTTCGTCATCTGGTCCTCCGATCGAGGCGGGCACTATAACGCAGCAGGATGATAGACTCCCGGCAGACTTCGATAGCGGCACCCTGCATGTTTACTTTTCCTGAAATCGATCCGGTCATTTTTTCGATCGGATTTTTGAAGATTCGCTGGTACGGACTGATGTACGTCATCGGTTTCGTGTTCGCCTGGTGGCTTGCACGCAGGCGCAGCCGACGGCCGGACTCGATCGTCACAGGGGAGCAGGTCGACGACCTCATTTTTTACGGGATGCTCGGTGTCATTCTCGGCGGTCGGATCGGGTACGCGCTGGTCTACGGCTGGTCCGAACTGACCTCCGATCCTCTATACCTGTTCAAGATTACCGAAGGCGGCATGTCGTTCCACGGCGGCCTCGTCGGCGTGATGGTCGCGATGTGGCTGTACGGCCGCAAGATCGATCGCACGATGCTGGAAGTCACCGACTTTGTTGCCCCCCTGGTCCCGCTCGGTCTTGGCTTCGGTCGAATCGGCAACTTCATCAACGGCGAACTCTGGGGCAAGCCGACCGACGTCGCCTGGGGCGTGATGTACCGCGGCCAGGTGCTGCATCCGACGCAACTCTATGAAGCGATCCTCGAAGGATTTCTCCTGTTTGCGATCCTCTGGTGGTATTCGTCGAAACCGAGGCCAACAATGGCCGTGTCCGGACTTTTCCTGCTCGGCTACGGAATCGGGCGCTTCATCGTCGAGTTTTATCGCGTGCCGGATCAGCACATGGGAGACGGCGGCTACGTGTTCGCCGGCTGGGTCACGACCGGTCAGATTCTGACGATGCCGATGATCATCGCCGGCGTCGCGATGATGGTCATTGCCTACCAGCGGCAATCGCAGAGGAGCCAGTAGATGCAGCAGTACCTCGATTTGATGCGTCACGTCAGGGAGAACGGAGCGCGAAAAGAGGATCGAACGGGCACCGGAACCTTGAGCGTGTTCGGCTACCAGATGCGTTTTGATCTCTCCGCAGGCTTTCCCGTAGTCACGACCAAGAAGCTGCACCTGCGCTCAATCATCCACGAGCTTCTGTGGTTCCTGAGCGGCGACCAGAACATTCGCTATCTGAAGGAAAACGGCGTTTCGATCTGGGACGAGTGGGCAGACGAAGACGGCAACCTGGGCCCGGTCTACGGCGTGCAGTGGCGTGCCTGGCCGACACCGGACGGACGCACCGTCGATCAGGTCGAGCAGATCATGCAGCAGATTCGCGAGACACCGGATTCGCGGCGCATCATTCTCTCGGCCTGGAATGTTGCCGAAATCGACAACATGGCCTTGCCGCCGTGCCACTGCCTGTTCCAGTTCTACGTCGCCGACGGAAAACTCTCCTGCCAGCTCTACCAGCGCAGCTGCGACATCTTTCTCGGCGTGCCGTTCAACATCGCGTCCTATGCGCTGTTAACGCACATGATCGCGCAACAGGCGGGCCTCGGTGTTGGCGACTTCATCTGGACCGGCGGCGACTGCCACCTGTATTCGAATCACCTCGAACAGGCGGACGAGCAGCTAACTCGCGAGCCGCTGCCGCTGCCGACGCTGTCGATCAAGCGCAAGCCCGACAGCATCTTCGACTACCGCTACGAAGACTTTGAAATCGTCGGCTACGAGGCACACCCGCACATCAAGGCAAAGGTTGCCGTCTGAGTGATCAGCCTGATCGTTGCAGTCAGTGAAAATGGCGTGATCGGCAGAGACGGCGATCTGCCGTGGCGCCTGTCCGACGACCTGAAGCGCTTTAAGGCCGTGACGCTGGGTAAGCCGGTCATCATGGGACGCAAGACCTGGGACTCGATCGGAAGGCCGCTGCCGGGTCGGCAAAACATTGTGATCACACGCTCGAAGCACTTCGAGGCGGACGGCTGCGCCGTCGTGGACTCACCGGAACGCGCGATCGCGGCGGCGGGAGATGCCGACGAAATCATGGTGATCGGCGGCGGCGAGATCTATCGCCGCTTCATCGATAAAGCGAACCGGTTGTACGTGACGCGAGTGCGCGCAAGCGTCGACGGCGATACGCGCTTTCCCGACATCGACGAAGAGGTCTGGCGCGAGGTCAGCGCCGAGCATCATCCGGCCGACGAAAAAAACGACCACGCGTTCGACGTCCTGCTCTACGTGCGTCGCTGATCAATCGCCTGACTGTTGTCAGCCGATCCTGCGCACGGCTCCGGAGACATTCACGGAGCCGCCGCGATTCGCTGACGGGCGAACCTCAAGAATCGACCGCGCGGCCATGTCCTCTCCCTGCACCAGCCGCAAATCCTCGCCGTTCCACCGCCCCGAATCACGCAGGTAGCCGGCGAACGCCGCCGCAGCGGCGCCGGTTGCCGGATCCTCGTAGACACCGCCTGCGGCAAATGCATTGCGGACATTGAAGAGTGAATCGGACTCGCGTTGGACGAGCATTACGGTGATGAGGCCGAGTGCGTCCATAAAGTCTTTGCCTGTTTTTTGCTCATAGGACATGTCCGCGAGGACGTTGCGCGAAACGAGAGGCAGCAGGAGATGTTCCGCTCCGCCCGAGATGAGCACGACGTCAGACTCAAGGTCGGTGGACTCGAGGCCGAACAGCGTGAGCGCATCATTGACGACGCGCGAGTCAGCAGGCGCGTGCGAAGTCGGCGGGGAGCTCAGCGTTGCGCGCATCACGCCGTCCGATGCATGGCCGGAAACGCTGATCCGACAGCTGGCAATATTGAGATCAAATTCGCCGTCTCCGTGCTCGACGGCGAGCGCCGCACCGAGCGCGATCGTCGCGTGCCCGCAGAACGGCACCTCCATCTCAGGCGCGAAGTACCGCACGCGAAATCCGTCCCCGTTCGGTGCTGCAAACGCGGTTTCCGAAAAGCCCAGGTCCTTTGCGACCGCCTGCATTTCATTCGGCGAAGGCAATTCCCGACCGATAACGACACCTGCAGGGTTACCGCCCGTATCACCGTCGGAAAATGCCGCGAGTTTCTGCACGTTCATTCTGTCATCGCTCCTTGCTATTCGGCTCCCAAGTCTGTCGCGCCTACCGATCCGCATGATGCGCGTAACGCGTTTTCAGCTCAACGCGTTTCGGGTACGGTAAGCCGTACGGCGCAACAGGGGCGTCACCGGCTGTCTGTTTCAAACAAGGAATCGACGATGGAATGGAAACTTCTCGCAACGGTCTTCGGCATTGTGTTCCTCGCCGAGCTGGGTGACAAAACGCAGCTCGCAACTTTCTTGTTTGCGGCGAAGGAACCGCAACAGCTTCTGACAGTTTTCGCGGGCGCTTCTCTTGCCCTGATAGTCGCGTCCGGAATCGGAGTCCTCGCGGGTGGGTTCCT
Source organism: uncultured Gammaproteobacteria bacterium (assembly GCA_963922215.1). Taxonomy (GTDB): domain Bacteria; phylum Pseudomonadota; class Gammaproteobacteria; order Steroidobacterales; family Woeseiaceae; genus UBA1847. The sequence goes on from CAWUHY010000019.1 coordinate 4,078, forward strand.
GTCGCAGTTCGTCAGTGAACGAACGCTGACTCTGACCGCAGGCGCCGGATTTATTCTGCTCGGCGTGTGGACCGTCTTCAGTGCAATTCGCGCGACCTGAGGGTAGCCAGTCGCGCCACCTTCCGCCCGCAATGCGTTACTCTTGCACCGTCGACAGCGCAGGATGAGCCGATGGAACTGATGATTGTGGCCTTTGTGGTCACGCTGATTGGGGGTTCGATCTGCGGCATCGTTGCGGTCGTCCAGATTCAACGCTTGAAGAGCGATGTAGCGTTCCTGCGCCGGCGCTTCGAGGACGACAGTCACCGGGCACCAAGACCCGCGCCGCCGCCCGATCCGATCACGGCAGCTCCGACAACCGAGACGGCGGAGACAATCAAACCCGCAGTGGCCCGACGCGACGTGGATGTGTCACCCGCCGCTGCAGCGCGCACCGACACGAAGGCCACGCCACAGCCACCGAAGTGGGCCCGGTCGACGGAGCCACGAGAACCCACCTGGGTCGACGCCGCCGCTGAAAACCTGCGCGAAAACTGGATGATCTGGCTCGGCGGCGCCTGCGTCATGCTGGCCGGTATCTTTCTCGTGCGCTACTCCATTGAGAGGGGTCTGCTCGGGCCGCTTGCACGTGTCGTCGCTGCAATTGTTCTCGGGCTCGCCTTCCACGGCGTCAGCGAATGGCTTCGACGCAAAACTGCGTCGACGCATCCGGCTTTTTCAGCGCTGGCGGGCGCGGGCAGTGTCACGCTGTACGCGGCGCTCCTGGCGGCGGTTCGGCTTTACGAGCTGATCATGCCCGGCACGGCTTTCTTTCTAATGGCGCTCGTCGCAATCGGCACGATGGCGATGGCGCTGATCCACGGCCCCCTGCTCGCCGCATTCGGCATCCTCGGCGCCTATCTCGTTCCCATCCTGCTGTCGACCGGCGGCGGAGACATTTTGATCGCTCTGATCTATGCCCTGATCGTGTCGGCAAGCGCCGTCCTGCTGCTGCGCTACGTGTACCGGCCGTGGCTGTGGTACGGCTTTGTTGCCGGTGCGATCGGCTGGTGGCTTATCTCGCTGGGGCAGACTGGCGCCGACGGGTTCCGCACGCTTTATCTCACCGCGCTGGCCTATCTCGTCGCCGCCGTCCCCGTATCCGACTGGCTGCTGCAACGACAGACGACACTGCCAGCGACGAACAGGCTGCGCGAGCTGGCAAAGGCAATCGAAGAACCGGAGCGTAGCCGAGTCCTGACGCTACTGCTGTTCACGCTGGCCATCCCAGTCACCGTCTACGTGAACCCCGACTCCACGTCTCCGTGGCTCGCGTCGCTGCCGTTTTTCATTCTCGCTTTGCGCATCGCCGGTCAGCAGCAAACGCTGATCTGGATGCCTTGGCTGACTTTGCTTGGAACCCTGAGCGCCTGGCTGCTCGTAAGTTTCGACTGGCACGACGGCACGCTCTTCCTCTTGATGGACGATGAGCGCGTTCCATTTCTGTCGTATCTTTTCATCTACGCCGGCGTCGCAGTGGCCGGATCGTTCCTGAATCTGAACGCAGCGTCACGCAGCGGGATGTGGGCGTCGCTGTTGAGTCTCGCACCGATGCTGACGCTCACGCTTGCGTGGTTGCTTGCCGCGCCGGCGGGCAATAGCGGTACCTGGGCAGTGGCGACGGCTGCGTTCGCCGCGGCCTACATGGCGCTGGCGACGAGCGCACGCAAACGGGAGTCTGTCGACTCGCTGGTTGTTTGGCTGTTTATCGGTGGTCATTACGGGCTTGCGCTTGCCGCGGCGATGGCCTTCGATGCCGCGTCGCTGACGCTCGCGATCGCCGCGCAAATCATCTCACTCGCCTGGGTGATCCAGAGCTTCAAGATCCAGGGCCTGAACTGGCTCCTGAAGCTCGTCGTCCTCGTTGTGATCGCGCGGCTGACGTTCAATCCGTGGTTGCTCGACTATGCATCCGCCAATCACTGGACGCTCTGGACCTACGGCGGCTCCACGCTGTTCGCCGGCTTCGCGGCATGGATGCTGCGCGAGAATACGCCCCTGCGCCGGTGGACAGAAGCCGCCGCGCTGCATCTCTTTGTCCTGACGGTGTGGACCGAAGCGCGCTACTGGATTTACGACGGCGCCGTCTACGCGGGCGAATTCGCATTCGCAGAAGCGGTGTCGTTGATGAGCCTCTTCGGCGCGCTGTCTCTCGTCTACTTCTACCGCAGCAAGACCAGCGAGTCGCTCTCTGCGCTGTACCGCCTGTATTCGACAGCCTTGCTCTTACTTGCGCTCGCGAGCTATGGGCTGATTCTCGTGCGCCTGCTCGCAAACGACCCGTGGCTATACGATGCAATCGGCACGCGCCCGATCTTCAACCTCGCGAGCTACACGTTTATCGCTCCAGTGATCATCGGTCTGCTCTACGCACGCTTCTACCTGCCGCAGTACCGCAAGATTGCGCTCGCGTTCAGCGCCATCGCCGCATTCGTCTTCGTGACGCTACAGGTCCGTCACCTCTGGACGGAAACAGTACGCTTGAATTTCCCGCCCGTCAGCGATGGTGAGCTCTACACCTACTCGGCGGTCTGGCTCCTGATCGCGATTGCGTTGCTGCTTTCAGGCAGCTGGAAGTTCGGGCGCGACATCTATCGGGCAGGCGTGGCGCTGCTCGTGCTCGTAATTGCGAAGCTCTTCCTCGTGGATCTTTCCGACCTGCAGGGACTGCTGCGGGTAGCATCCTTCCTCGGGCTGGGCCTGTCACTGCTCGGCGTGTCCTACCTGCACCAGAAGCTCAACACCGGTGGTCAGCAGCAAGCTGACGAAAGGGAACTAACCAGTGAGTAACTCGATGAGGCTCTCGCGAGGTGAGCCGTTCTTCTTCGTCATGGCCCTCGTGTTAATTGCAGTCGTGCTCGGCGGCTTCGTGCCGGCTGCGGTCATGCGGCTGTCGAACGCGGAGTCGCTGCCGGTATTGCTGCACGTGCACGGCGCGGTGTTCTTCGGCTGGTATGTGTTGTTCGCGTTTCAGGCGCGGCTTGTCGGCGCGGGTCGTCTCGCCACGCATCGCCGTCTGGGTTCAGCGAGTGTTCTGCTGGCGATCGCGATACTGGTCATCGGCGTGCTTGTCATTCGTGCGGCCGTGATACGTCCGGACTTCAGTATCGCCGGCTTGTCGCCAGCGGCGTCGGCAATGTTTCCGTTCACGGACATTCTGAATTTCGCGATTGCCTACGGGCTTGCGCTGGGTTTTCGGCGCACGGCGGACGCGCACAAGCGACTAATGCTGATTGCGGGCATCCTGATGATCGATCCGGCGACGGCTCGCATCATTCTGTCTCTGGGGCTTCCGGGGCCGTTCATCCTGCTGCTGGAACTAGCGCTATTCGTCGCACTGATTGTCTACGACATCCGGAGGCGTCGGCGGCCGCATTGGGCAAGTGTGCTAGGCACCGTGCTGTGGGCTCTCGCGATCGTGGCGAAATTCGCCGGCTCGAGTCACCCGGCGTGGCAGGCGTTCATCACGAATTTTGTTGCCTGACCCGGCGATCGACGCGCGCTGACTCCAGCGGATCGAGGCGCGCTTCGACGGCGGCGCACGCAGCCTCGATGTCGATGTCGTCGAAGTGCTCGGCCTCGTCGGTGAATTCCTCGAGCAGGGCCGTCTGCACTTCGCCGCGCTTTTGCGCGGTGAGGTAGGGGATGTCCGCGTGAAACATGACCATTGAATAACGCGGAATGAAGTGCTCGGGTTTGAGCTGCTCCAAGCGAAACGCGAGCTGTTTGCGCAGCGCAAATTTCGGGTCGCGCACCGTGTCACGCATCTCGATGTAGTTGTCGAGCGCCATATCCGCGATCGCATTCGCGTTCGCAAGCTGTTCGGATTCGAATCGTGCAAAGACCGTCGGCCAGTCGTCGCCGTGGCATTCGATGATGTGCTCGAGTAAAACGACGTCCTCGAAGGCCAGGTTCATACCCTGTCCGTGAAACGGAACAATCGCGTGTGCGGCATCGCCAACGAGAAGCACGTTGCCGCGATCGTGCCAGTGCCTGCAGCGGATCGTTCCAAGCACGCCAAGCGGATGATCGATCATCGCACCGGTCAGGTTGTCGATCAGCGGTGCCGCATCGGGGAAGTGTTTCTCAAAAAAGGCCGTGATCGCCGATTCGGACTTGAGCTCGGCAAAGCTCTCGGGGCCTTCGTTCGGCAGGAACAGCGTCAGCGTGAAGTCACCGCCCGGGTTCGGCAGCGCGATGAGCATGAAGCCGCCGCGCGGCCAGATGTGCAGCGCATCGGACTGCATCTGGAAGCTGCCGTCCGGACCCGCCGGAATCGAGAGCTCCTTGTAACCGTGGCGCAGAAGCGTCTCGATGCCGCCAAACGTATCGGAGCCGTCGAACGAACGCCGGATCACCGAGCCTGCGCCGTCGGCGGCAAACAGCGGCGTTGCCTCGATCTGGTAGGCGCGATCCTTGATCTGGTCGCGCATCAGTACGCTGCGGTCCGGTGCGTCGTAGCCGACGGCCTGCTGACGAAAGTTGAGATTGAGCGACGGGATTTTCTCTGCCGCGTCCAGCAATACGCGGTTCAGGCCGAGGCGGGTGACCGAGTAGATCTGCTCGCTCTCGGTCTGCCCGTAACGAAAAAACTCGGTTTCGCCGTCCGGTGAATGGATGACGCGTCCGCGCATCGGGACGAGCAGCGGTTCGACGAGATCGTAAATTCGCGCCTGCTTCAGCGCATTGATTCCGCGCGCGGCGAGCGCAAGGTTGATCGAGCGACCGGCTTCCGCGTCAAAGATTCGCGGATCTTCGTAACGCTCGTACACTTCAACATTGAAGTCTCGTCGCGCCAGCATGATCGCGAGCAGTGTTCCGCACTGGCCCGCACCGACGATGTTGACCGAGCGATTCGCCACCTCAGCCACGCGCCGACGCAATGGCGGTTTCGAGGCGGTTGGCAAACTCGAAAACGTCACTGAAGCTGTTGTACATCGGCGCAGGTGCGATCCGGATTACGTCCGGCTCGCGCCAGTCGCCCGTCACGTTCAAACGACAGAGCGCGTCAAACACGACGCGTCCCTTCAGACCCGGGTCGATGACTTTCAGCGATGACTGGCAGCCCTGCGCGTGTCGCGGTGTGATGGATTCGATCTGTCCATCGAAGCGTTGTTCGACCAGCCATTCGAGGTAGGCCGTCAGGCGCGAGGACTTCTCGAGCAGTCGGCTGAACTGCGCGCGCTCAAACTGATCGAGAGACGCGACAACCGGCGCGAGCGAGAGGATCGGCGGGTTGCTCATCTGCCACTGTTCCGCACCGTCGGCCGGGTCGAAGCGCGGCAGCATCTTGAAGCGTGTTTCCTCCGCGTTGCCCCACCAGCCCTGCAAGGGCAGCGCGTCGGCGAAATGGCGTTCCGGAACGAATGCTCCGGCGATCGCGCCCGGTCCGGCATTCAGGTACTTGTATGTGCACCAGCAGGCGAAATCCGGTGACCACTCGGACAGCTTGAGCGGCACGTTGCCAATCGCATGCGCGAGATCGAGCCCGACTGCGCAGCCGTGGCGGCGGCCCAGCTCGCAAATACCATCCATGTCGAAAACCTGACCTGTGTAGTACTGCACGCCGGGCAACAGGAGCAGGGCGACGCTGTCGCCGTGCTCGTCGAGCAAGGCTGCGAGATCGTCGAGATGCCATTCGCCGTCTCGGCCGCGCGGCTCCCACTCCAAAAGATCGTCGACAGGATTGAAGCCGTGTGCCTGGAGCTGCGACGCAGCGGCGTACTGATCGGACGGGAAGGCCTTCTTTTCGATGACGATCTTGTATCGCCCGGAGTCCGGCTTGTAGAAACTCGCCATCAGGAGATGCAGGTTCACCGTCAGCGTATTCATTGCAATGACTTCGCGTTCGCTCGCGCCGCACAGGCTCGCGAAACCGGACGCAGCGAGCCGGTGGTAGGACATCCACGGCCGGTCGGAGTGAAAATGTCCGTCGACGGCGTAGGTCGCCCAGTTGTTCAGCTCTTCCTCGACCGCGGTGCGTGAGGCGCGCGACTGCAGGCCGAGCGAGTTTCCACAGAGATACACTGGCGCGTGTTCTTTTCGCCAGTCCGGGAAGATGAACTCCTCGCGGAAGTCTGCGAGTTCGTCCTGCGCGTCCATCGACGCGGCAAAGGCAGTACTGTCTTCGAATGTGTAGTCGGTGTCTGACACGCTTAGCGTTCCGGTTTTACCGTGCCGCACTCGGTGCAGCGACGATGATCTTCAGATGAATAAAAACGATCGAATATCGGTGGTAGCTGTTTGACGATGTCCCTGACGTGGACGAACTCTTCGTAGAGCTTGTGATCGCATTCGTCGCAGTACCACTGGAAGCCGTCCAGCTCGTGCGGCAGGCGCCTGCGTTCGACGACCAGGCCGACGCTGTTTTCAGAACGCTGCGGCGAATGCGGAACCAGCGGCGGTAGCAGCAGGATGTCGCCCTCGTTGATGTCGATGTCCACGCGCTTGCCTCCCTGTATGGTCCGCAGGCACATGCTCCCTTCGAGCTGATAGAAAAACTCCGGGCCTTCGTCGATGTGGTAGTCGTCCCTCGCGTTCGGGCCGCCGACGACCATGACGATGAAGTCGTCTTCCTCGAAAACCTGCACGTTGCAGACCGGCGGACGCAGCTTGTCCCGATTGCGATTGATCCAGTCTTTAAAGTTGAATGCGGTGAGCGTGTCCATTGCTTATTCCTGCGCCGGAACCTGGTAGATCCGGATCGCGGGCCGGTCGATGCGTGCCGCCGTAAGCTGGCGTCCCCAGACGCAACCGCTGTCGAGCGAGATCAGTTTCGGGAGGACCATCAGGCCGAGCTGCGACCAGTGGCCGAAAACGATGCGCGTGTCTTTCCAGTTGTCATGCTCGAACTCGTACCATGGTGTGAGCTTGGCGCTCGCATTCCACGGTGGCCCCGAATATGCCATCCGCAGTCTGAGATCAGCGGTCAGCATACGCATGCGGGTCAGGCAGTTGATGATAAAACGCAGCCTGCTGTAACCCGTGAGCGACCCCGACCACTGGCTCGGTCGATTGCTGTACATTTTCTTGAGCAGCGTGGCGAAGCGCGGACCACGAAGCACAGCTTCGACTTCGGCAGCGCGGCGCAGCGTTTTCTCGACGGTCCACGTCGGGAACGTTCCGGCGTGCACCATTAACGTATCCATCTTCTCGTCGTAGTGCGCCAGGGGAAGATGCCGCAGCCATTCAACGATCTCGTCGAGGTCCGGCGCGTTGAGCGTTTTGGTCAGGGTCTCAAAACGCTTGCCGTTGACGATTGCATCCTGCGACAGCGCGAGCAGATGGAGGTCGTGATTGCCGAGTACGGTGATCGCCGAGTCGCCGAGTGCGCGGACGAAGCGCAGGACCTTCAGACTTTTCGGCCCGCGATTGACGAGGTCGCCAACCAGCCAGAGTTTGTCTTTGTCCGGGTCGAACGCAATCTCGTCAAGCAGACGGCGGAACGGGTCGTAGCAACCCTGTATGTCACCTATTGCGTAGACGGCCATCCGAAACGACTTATTGAATCAGTCCGGGAACCGCCAGCGTGAACGGGGCAATCGGTGCACCGAAATTCGCGCCGTCTTCGGCTTCCATCGTGTACATGCCCTGCATCGCGCCGACCGGCGTTTCGAGCACTGCGCCGCTCGTGTACTGAAACTCCTCGCCGGGGTCGAGGCGTGGTTGTTCGCCGACGACGCCGTCGCCGTGTACTTCCTGGATCTTGCCGTTTGCGTCCGTGATGACCCAGTGGCGGCTGCGCAGTGTCGCCGTGCTGGCGCCGTTGTTGCGGATCGTAATCGTGTATCCAAACACGTAGCGGTCTTCCGCCGGCCGCGATTGTTCATCGATGTACGTCGTATTGACCTGAATTCCGATGTCGCTGCGCGTTTCCATGTAAGAGTCCATTCGTCGTTTCGCTTGTATTCTAGCCCAAGAGCCGGCGGCAGGAGTGCTTCAGCCGTCGACGGCGTTTGCGAGTGCGATGAATTCCTCGATAGCCACCTGTTCCGGTCGCACGGTCGGGTCAAGGCCGAGTGAGCGGATCGTGTCTTCATCGAGCAAGTCTTTCAGCGCATTCTTCAGCGTCTTGCGCCGTTTCGAAAACGCGGCGGCAACGAGCCCAGAAAGTTGATCGACGTCGGCTATCGCGGGCAGGTCCTGCCGGGGCATCAGCCGCGCGACGGCAGAGACCACCGCCGGTGGCGGCTCGAAACTCTCCGGCGCGACGTCGAACAGTGCGTCGACGTACAGGAAGCACCCGAGCATGACACTCAGTCGACCGTAGGTCTTGCTACCGGGTCCGGCGGCCATGCGATCGACGACTTCCTTCTGCAGCATGAAGTGCATGTCGGAAATCACGGCGCGGTGCTCCAGCAGGTGAAAGAGCAGCGGTGTCGAGATGTTGTAGGGCAGGTTGCCGACAACGCGCAGGTTGTTTCCGAGTCCACTGAAATCGAAGCGGAGCGCGTCGGCTTCGTGGACGGTGACCTTGTCCGCGTCCGCGAATCGTTTCGCGAGCGCGCCGGCGAGATCCCGATCGAGTTCGACGAGATGCAGGTGAGCGCAGCGTCGCGAGAGCGGTTCCGTGATTGCCCCTGGTCCGGGACCGATTTCGACGATCACGTCGTCCGGCTGCGGGCGGATCGCCTCGACGATTGCGTGAATCGCACCGGGGTCGGTCAGGAAGTGCTGCCCGAAACGCTTGCGCGGGCGGTGCGTGCTCATGCGATCTGCCGCGCCAGCTCGACAGCCGAGCGGAGACTGCCGACGTCGGCAAGTCCCTTCCCGGCGATGTCCAAAGCAGTGCCGTGGTCGACGGATGTCCGCACGATTGGCAGACCGAGTGTGACGTTGACGGCCGTGCCGAAGCCCGCATGCTTTAAGACTGGCAGGCCCTGGTCGTGATACATCGCGAGCGCTGCGTCGTAATGGCCGCCCGCAGGTGTGAACAGCGTGTCGGCGGGCAGCGGGCCGCGCAGGTGCATGCCTTGTTGCCTAAGTCGCTCGAGAAGCGGTGTGATGATGGTCTGCTCCTCGGTTCCGAGGTGGCCGTTCTCGCCGGCGTGCGGGTTAAGCCCGCAGACGGCAATCGTCGGCGCCTGGATGTCGAAGCGCGTCTTGAGGTCGTGATCGAGGACGCGTAACACACGTTCCAGCTCGTCGGCTGTTATCGCGTCGGCGACCTCACGCAAGGGCATGTGTGTTGTAGCGAGCGCGACCCGAAATGAACCGGCGACGAGCAGCATGACGGGCTTGCTTGCGCCGCAGCGTTCCGCGAGAAACTCCGTGTGCCCGCTGAACGGAATTCCGGCGTCGTTAATGACGCTCTTTTGCAGCGGAGCCGTGACAAGCCCGGCAAAGCGGCCGTCGAGGCAGGCATCCGTCGCAAAGCGGAGTGCCTCGAGCTGCGTCACGACATTGCCCGGATCGGGTAGCCCCGGCGTGACAGATTCCGGGTAGTCGAAGGAGATCACCGGCATACGCCGCGCCGCAGACTGTCCGGGTTCGTCCGCGGATACCGGCACGACGTCGATCGGAATTGAGAGTTTCTCTGCCTGGTCGCGGAGCAGCCCTGCATCACCGACGACGACAACGTCGAGCGCCGCGTCGTCGTCAAACAGCTTCAGGCACAGTTCGGGACCGATCCCGGCAGGTTCTCCTGCGGTCAGCAGCAGCAGTTTCTGCATGCCGGCACGACGCGCCGTCAGATGCGCTTGTCGACGTACGCGTCGTCGCGCAGCCGGCGCAGCCAGATCTGGGTCTCTTCCTGCAGTTTGCTCTGACGAATCGCGACCCGGCAGTTGCGCTCTTTGAGCTCTTCCGTGTTGTCGTAGACGCGCCGGTCGAGAACTTCAACGATGTGCCAGCCGAACGGTGATTTGAACGGCTCGCTCATCTCACCGATGTCGAGCTGATCGACCTGCGCCTGGAATTCTCCGACGAAAGTGCCAGGACCTGCCCAGCCGAGATCGCCGCCTTCGTTGGCGCTGCCCGGATCGTCACTGAGGATCTTCGCAATCTCGCCGAAGTCTTCGCCTTCCTCCAGGCGTTTCATCGCGTCTTCGAGCCGCTGTTTTGCCGTCTCGTCATCGATGATTTCATTCGGTTGCACGAGGATGTGGCGCGCGAGCACCTGATTTTCCTGGCTACGTTCAACGGCGCTGCGCATGTCGTCGACTTTCACGATGTGAAAACTGTTCGACCAGCGAAATGGCTCGGACACGTCGCCTTTGCCCATTTCGGCAAGCACGTCGGTAAAGAGTGTCGGAACCTGCTCTCCTTCGAACCATCCCAGGGAGCCGCCCTGCAGAGCGGTCTGGCCCTCGGAATAGCGAATGGCGAGCTGGCGGAAGTCGGTGCCGTTCTGGATTTGCTCGTAGATGTCTTCCATCGTGCTGCGGATCTCAGCGACCTCGACGGGCGTTGCCGACTCGGATACGGACATGATGATGTGCGACAGGTTGTAAGCGGAATTCGCGACGACGTTCATCTCGAGATCCAGGATGCACTGCCGGATTTCACGCTCGGACACCGGGATGCGCTGCGCAACGTCGATGCGGCGCAGCTGGTCCAGCGTCAACTCTTCGCGGACCTGCTCGCGGAACTCACCCCAGGCGATTCCGTCGGCCGCGAGTGCGGCGGGCATGTCCTCGAATGCGACGGGCGGAGTCGAGCCTGCGCCGATGTTAGCGATCGCCTGGTTCACCATCTGGTCAGAAATCTGAAGTCCGATGCGCCGCGCGCGCTGCATCTGAACCTCGTTGATGATCAGGCGTTCCAGGATCTGGTCGCGCAGGACGTCGGCCGGCGGCAGCGGGATCGGCTCAGGCTGCGATTCAGCCTGGCGGATGATGTTCGCAATTTGCGTGCGCAGCTTGCTCTTCAGAACGACACCTTCGTTCACGATCGCCGCGATCCCATCCAGGAACTCGCCGGTCTCGGAAAGCTCGTCGGCGTTCGACAGGGGCGCGAAACACAGAGCGCCGACGGCGCATAAGTATTTGAATTTCAAGATATTAATTACCGGAGTCTAGCGGAATAGCCAAGGATACCACGTTCAAGCAGTTTGTCAGACTGGCTGCCAACACTACTCAGCCCTTTCAGCACCAATTGCAGACCGAAAGAGGAGTCGCGAGTTCCGTCGCGGGTCGAAATATGCCGGCGCGAGACGAGACGGAGACCCCAGCAGCAGCTCTCGTACTCGAGGCCGAAAAACTGCTCTAAGACTTCATCGTCGCGGAACGAGTAGTTGTAGCGACCGACGAAATTCCAGCGCTGGCTTAAGGGCCACGACCAGGACAGGTCGCCCTGTTCGACAGAGTCACGCCTGAAGCGGTAGGCAAGATTCAAAATCTTCGAATCCGCGGGCCGATACTGCAGGCGGGCTTCGGACTGGGTCGTGCCATTGTCGCCCGTCCCCCACTGGTGGCCGAAGTCGAAGTTCACATTTCGGTACAGGTTAAACGCGACTTTCGCGATGTAGTCCGACGAGCGGCTCGTCGTCAGCGACTGTCCCGGCAGGTCAACGCCGCTGTCGCTGAGGTAAAGCGCCTGACCGATCGTCGCCGAAATCAGCTCCTCGCCGGATTCGAGCTCGAGGATGCGCGACGTGATGCCGACGCTGAGCTGATCGGTGTCCACGATGCGGTCGACACCGAGCAGGCGGTTCGGGCGAAACAGCTGAACGAGATTCAGATCCGGCGCAATCGTGTCAAAGATTGGCAAATCGTCCTGATCGCGGTGCGGTACGTGCACGTAGAAAAGCCGCGGCTCGATCGTTTGCAGCAGTCCGCCGCGTCGTTCGCTCTGAATCTCTCGCTCGAGAATCAGGCCGGTATCGACGCTCGCGATCGGCAGACTGCGGCTGACCTCGTCCTCACCGCCGGTGTCGGACAGGCTGTAGCGCGTGTGGTCGACGCGCACGGACGGCTCGAAAAACCAGCCGGGTTCGCCGAAGCGCTTGCCGATCCCGGGCGAGACGTTCATCCGCCAGCCGGTGACTCCGACGTCGCGGTCGAAGTTGACGATTTCGCTGTCGAGCGTCAGGTCGGCGCCAAGGGCGCGTCCGGGCCAGCGGCCGTTCGCGACAAACTGCGGCACGCGTCGATAGGGTTCGTTGCTGTCGGGGATGGCGTCGTCGAGTGTCTGGTAGTCCTGAACGCGGCCGAGAAAAGTCCAGGTGTCGCCGTAGTAGTCGAAGGTCGCGCTGCGGTTCAGGTGCGTCAGACTCGACACGCTCAGGCTGCCGCCGAGATCCTCAAAATACTGGCTGTCGGAGACATCGCGGATGTCCACCGTACCGCGCCAGCCGTTCGCCCAGATCGAGGTGTGGTCGAAGTCGACGAGATGTCGCGACATGTCGATCAGGGAATCGTCCGGCAGCAATTCCGTGTTCAGCGTGCCTTCGTGTTTCGGCAAGAGGTAGCGAAAGAGTGCGCCGCCCTGGAAGCCGCGATCCGTCAGGAAGCGGCTCGTCAGCGTCGCGTCGTAGTTCGGCGCGATATTCCAGTAGTAGGGCAGGCGAAATTCATTGCCGCTTCGACCCGCGCTGCCGATCTCCGGTGTCAGGAGTCCGGACTTGCGTGCGTCGCCAATCGGAAAGGAGAGATACGGCGCGTAAAGAATCTGCACGCCGCGGAAGCGCAGCTTGACGCCCTTCGCGGTACCAACGCCTTCGCGCGTGTCAAGATCGATCGAGGAGGCCTGCAACAGCCAGTCGTCCGACCCGGGCGGGCAGGTTGTGTACTTTACGTCGCCGAGCTCGAGGCTTCCGTTTGCGAGGATCGTCAGCTCGCCGGCGGCGCCGCGTCCCGCATTCGCGCCGACGGAAAATTCCGCACCCGTAAATGCGACGATGCCGGAGTCGTAGCCGAGCTCTGCGGTGTCGCTCCTGATTTCCGTGCCGGGGTCCTGGTAGCGCACGTTGCCTTCGAGGAAGACCGACCGGTTTTGGGCATCCAGTTCCGCGCTGTCGGCGCCGGCGAGACGATTGCCGCGGCGCAGGACGATGCCGTCAGACAGCGTCGCGCTGCGCGGTTCGCGAAGCAGCGCGTCGAAGCGGCCGGTCTCGAACGTGATCGTGTTGTCATCCGTCGCCGCCGGCGCTTCTCGCGAAAGACCGAGATCCAGCGCGTTGCTGCAGGCAGACGGCGGTTCGTCCGCGGCGCTTGCAACGGCGAAGCAGAGGCACAAAGCCACGAAAAGACTGCGAGTCAGCACGTGATGGGGTCGGCCCGACAGGGGGCTATGCGGAAAACCCCGGTATGATACCGTTTCAATACCCACCCGTCGCAAGAAGCTATTTGTGAAAGTCATGCAACCAGCAGCCGACCGGCGCCTCGATGATTTGCGCCGCTGGCTCGAAGCCCGTACGTCCGCCGATACGAATTCACTGCGTCCCGCGTCCAGCGATGCCAGTTTCCGCCGCTACTTCCGCCTCGACACAGCCGACGGCACGCTGATCGCTATGGATGCACCGCCGGAACAGGAAGACTGCCGGCCCTTCGTCGACATCGCGATCCATCTCGCCGGCATGGGCCTCAACGTGCCGCACATCATCGACAAGGATTTTGAGCAGGGCTTCTTGCTGCTGAGCGATCTCGGCTCCGAGCTGTACCTTCGAAACCTGGACGACGACAGCGCCGACGCGCTGTACGGCGATGCAATCGACGCGCTGCTGACGATTGCGGAGCGCGGCGACGCACTGCGTGATTCGTTGCCGCCCTACGACGGTCCGTTCCTGAAGACCGAGATGGCGCTCTTTCACGACTGGCTTTGCGAGAAGCTGCTCGGTCTCGACTTCGACGCAGAGGCGGAGCTCGAATGGCAAAACCTGAACAAGGTTCTGGTCGACAACGCCCTGTCTCAGCCGCGCGTCTTCGTTCACCGCGACTACCATTCGCGCAACCTGATGGTCGCAACCCACAATCCCGGGATCCTCGATTTCCAGGATGCGATGAACGGCCCGCTGACCTACGACCTCGTCTCGCTGCTGAAGGACTGCTACGTGCGCTGGCCGCGCGACAGCGTTCGCGAGTGGGCCCGTCGTTACTTCGACCAACAGCCGCTCGCAACAGACTTCGACACGTTTCTCCGCTGGTTCGACCTGATGGGTGTGCAGCGTCATCTGAAGGCGTCCGGCATCTTCGCGCGACTGAACCTGCGCGACGGCAAGCCGGCTTACATGCAGGACGTGCCGCGCACGCTGCGCTACATCACTGCGCTGCGCGACGACTATCCGGAACTCGACTGGATTTCGAAATGGATTGAGGACAAGGTTTTGCCGGGGCTCGAGCGGTGATCGCGATGCTGCTCGCTGCCGGGCGCGGGAAACGCCTGCGCCCGCTGACGGATTCCGTGCCGAAAGCGCTCGTCGACGTGCAGGGCCGCAGCCTAATCGAACGCCACCTCGATGCGCTTGCCGCGGCAGGGGTGACGACGGTCGTTATCAACCTGGGCTGGCTCGGCTCGCAGATCGAGGATCGCATCGGCTCGGGAGAACGCTACGGCCTGCGCGTCATCTTCAGCGACGAAAAGGACAATGTTCTCGAGACCGGCGGCGGCATCGTGCGTGCCTTGCCGTTCCTCGGCTCCGAACCGTTTCTCGTCGTGAATGCCGATATCGTGACGGATATGACGATGCCAGTGACGCTGTCGCTGGACGACGTCGACGCACATCTTGTGCTGGTCCCGAATCCTGTCTATCGCGACACGGGCGACTTCGGGATCGCGGATGGACGCCTGACGAACGCACCCGACCTGACCTACAGCGGCGTCTCAATTTACCGGCCCGAGTTTTTCGACGGTTGTCGCGTCGAACGCTTTTCCGTCGTCCCGATGTGGAAGGAAGGCGCTAATGCGTCGCGCATCGGCGCGTCGGTCTACGAGGGCTACTGGGCCGACGTGGGAACGCCGGAACGCCTCGCTGCGGCTAACCTGCGAGAGCTTTAAGAGCGGCAGGCTCGTCGTCGGTCTCGGAGATCGACCGCTCGTTCATTTTCAGCAAGTCGATGAGATGCGGCAGCAATTTCTGGCGCGCAGTCTCGACCGAGGCCGGACCATCCAGTTTCGCAAGTTCCGTCACCTGAAGGTCCTGCATCCCGCAGGGATTGATCCGCGTAAACGGCTCGCGATCCATCGCGACGTTGACTGCCATGCCGTGGAAGCTCGAACCCTTGCGAATTCTTAAACCCACGCTGGCGACCTTGCTGCCGTCGACATAGACCCCTGGCGCATCGCAGCGCGCGACCGCTTCGGTGCCGTGATCGCCCAGCAGGCGGATGACGCTGGTCTCGAGCGCGGTCACGAGTTGGCGGACGCCGAGACCGGCGCGACGCAGGTTCACGAGCGGGTAGACCATGAGCTGGCCGGGACCGTGATAGGTCACCTGTCCGCCGCGATCGATTTGCACAACCGGGATGTCGCCTGGCGCAAGCAGATGTTCCTGCGCGGCGTTTACGCCGAGCGTGAAGACCGGCGCATGCTCGCAAAACCAGATTTCGTCCGGCGTGTCGTCGTCGCGTGAATCCGTGAACGCCTGCATCGCACGCCACACCGGTTCGTAGTCGCGCGAACCGAGGCGACGAATAATCAGCGAATCGGCAGCCGCGGTCACAGCGCCATTTTGACGTCTTCGTGAGCGGACAGCTCGCGATAGATGTTGTCCAGCTGCTCGCGGCTCTCGGCGGTCACGGTGACGGTGATGGAGACGAAGTTTTCGTTACGGCTCAAGGCCGAGGTGATCGCAGAATCTTCGAGCGGGCCCGTGTGACGTTCCACGATTGAGCGCACCGTCACGTGGAAAGACGGTTCCTGTCTGCCCATGATCTTGATCGGGAATTCCATCGGGAATTCCATGACGGTTTCTTCACTCATGTCCTTCTCTCTACTCAATCAGCTACTCGAAGAACAGCTTGATGCTGTCCGCGGTGCGCTGCCAGAACGATCCTTCCGGATTTTCTGCCAGCGCTCGCAGCGGTGTCTGCACGAGCGTGTCGTCGCCCAGTCGTACGGTCAGTTCGCCGACCGGCTGACTCTGGGCCAGCGGCGCTTCCAGTGTGCTCGGGACGGAGGTCTCCGGGCTGAGCTGATCGTAGGCGCCGCGTGGGATCGTGACGTAGACGTCCTCTGCGACGCCGAGATCTGAGGTCTCGTCGCGGGATTTCCAGACCCTGGCCGACGTAATCGTTTCACCCGCCTTGAACAGCATGCGCGTTTCGAAGAAGCGGAAGCCGTAGTTGAGCAGCGCCTGGCTGCCGTTGATACGGGCCGTGTCGCTAGCCGTGCCCAAGACGACTGCAATAATGCGCATACCGTCGCGCTCGGCGGAGGAGGCGAGGCAGTAGCCGGCGGCTTCAGTGTGTCCGGTCTTCAGGCCGTCCACCGAATCGTCGCGCCACAGGAGGCGGTTGCGGTTGGGCTGCTTGATGCCGCCCCATTCGAATTCCGTCGTGGAGTACCACGCGTAATAGTCCGGGAAGTCGTTGATCAACGCACGCGCCAGCGTCGCGATGTCGCGTGCGGTCATGTAGTGGTTGTTGTCCGGCAGGCCGGTCGCGTTCATGAAGTTGCTGTTTGTCATGCCGAGCGTCTGCGCGTACTGGTTCATCAGCTGCGCGAAAACCGACTCGGAGCCCGCGACGTGCTCGGCTAGCGCGACAGAGGCATCGTTGCCCGAGCTCACAATGACGCCGAACAGCAGGTCGCGGACGGAAACTTTCTTGCCCACCTCGATGAACATGCGCGACCCCTGCATGCGCCAGGCTTTCTCGCTGACCGTCACCTCATCGTCGAGGGAGATCTGTCCGCTTTCGAGCGACTGGAAGACGACGTAGCTCGTCATCAGCTTCGTCAGGCTGGCCGGGGGCACACGCTCGTCGGGATTGAGCGAGGCGAGTTCCGTGCCGGTCCGAGCGTCGAACATGAAGTAGCTCGTGGCTCCGATGATCGGCGCGGACGGCGTAGGCGGCATCTGCGCAGCCGCGTTTAGCGAGACGAGCAGGGCGAGGGCAAAAATCAGTTTTTTCATCGTTCAGGATGGCTCAGCGAAGAAGTCGCGCATTGTAACCGGACGCGTCGCCGGAATCTTCGTCAATGCTGGAGGGTCGAGACGAACCCTGTGGGAGGGGCTTCAGCCCCGATTAGACGATTCGCGAATGAATTCGCTCCCACAGGGTGGCTTCGTTCAAACGCACTGTGGGAGGGGCTTCAGCCCCGACAATTTCACTTAGGGAGTGACAAGATACTGCTCCCGGATCCCCATTTCGCCCAGGCGCTCTGTCATGCCGTCGTAGTGCGCGACGTCGCGGACCGGGCCGATGCGTACCCGGTACAGGTTGCGGCCGTCGTCGTCGACGTGAATGAAGCTGTCTTCGATGCTGGCGGCGCGGAGTCGTGCCTGCAGTCGTTCGGCGTTCTCGCGGCTGCCAAAGGCGCCGATCTGCACGAAAACCGGGTTCGTCGAGTCAGGATCGGTGAAATCTTTGCGCTCCACCGTCTGCGACTCGTTGCGGTCTTCGAAGTCGATCGCCGTGACTTCGACCAGCCCGGTCCCGTTCTCGACGATCCCGAGCTTTAGCGCCGCGCCGTAAGAGAGATCAATCAACCGATTGTGCGCAAACGGCCCGCGATCGTTGACGCGGGCGACAATGCTGCGCCCGTTCGCAAGGTTGCGTACCTGCACGTAGGTCGGCAGCGGCAGTGTCTTGTGTGCCGCCGTCATCGCGAACATGTTGTACCTCTCGCGGTTCGACGTCAGGCGGCCGTGGAATTTTTTGCCGTACCAGGAGGCAACGCCTCGCTCACTGTAACCACGACTTGAGTCGAGTACGGAATAGCGGCGCCCGAGCACTTCGTAATTCGCCGGGTTGCCGTAACGGCTGCGGGCTTCCGGACGCGGCACCGGTTCCGGCGGCAGATCGGGAATCGCGACGCTGCCGGTCGGTGGACCGTCTTTCGGTTCGAACACGGGCGGCGCGCTGGCACAGCCGGCCACAAGCGCCAAAGCGGCAAGAGCCGCAAATCTACGTGGTTGCATTCGCGCGAACCTGCGCAGCGACTTCCTGCCCAAGCTGATGCACGGTCAGGGCGTACATGACGCTGCGGTTGTATCGTGTAATGACAAAGAAGTTGTGGAAGCCGACCCAGTACTCGGGGCCTTCGCTGCCCTCGTAGGCGAGCAGCTGGCTTTTCGCATCGCCGCCGAGTTCTGTCGCAAACATGACGCCTTTTTTGCTCAGGCCATCGACGGTTGTGCCGGGCTTCAGCGTGTTCTTCGGCTTCGGTGCCTTACCTTTAAATGCATCGCCGAGCGTCGCCCTCGCAACAACGTCCTCGCTTTCCTGCCAGCCGTGGCGTACGAAATAATTCGCGATGCTGCCGGCGACGTCTTCCCAGTCGTTCCAGATATCGATCCTGCCGTCGCCCGTCGAGTCGACGGCGTAGGCGCGGAAGCTCGACGGCATGAACTGCGGCAGCCCCATCGCGCCGGCGTAAGAACCGGTCGCTTCGGTTGCGTCGAGGCCTTCGTCGCGCGCGAGCACCAGAAATTCTTTCAGCTCTTTGCGGAAAAACTTCGCACGTCGCGGGTACTCGAAGGCGAGCGTCGACAGCGCGTCGATAACCCGATGACTGCCCGTGATCCGGCCGTAGTAGGTTTCGACACCGATGATGCCGACGATGATCTCAACCGGCACGCCGGTCCCTTCGCTGACCCGGTTCAGCATCGCCTCATGCTCACGCCAGAACTTCGCGCCGAGGTCGATACGTTCTTCCGTCATGAAGCGCTCGCGGTACTCGCCCCAGGTGAAGCGCTTCTCCGCCGGGCGCGACATCAGCTCGAGAATGCGGTCCTGGATCTTTGCTTCTGCGAAGTAGCGCTCCAGCGTTTCACGATCGTAGTCGTGTTCGGCGACCATCTCGTCGATGAATCTGGAAACGTCCTCGCGGCTTGTATCGAGAGCCAGAACGGACGATGAAACGAACAGAGCCGTAGCGGCAACGAAAGCTTTGAATGTCATCAGCGAGGCAGCAATTTCCGGTTAGCGTGGATGGACATCAGAATACCGAATCCGGCCATAAGGGTCACCATCGACGTCCCGCCGAAACTGACCAGCGGTAAAGGAATTCCGACGACGGGAACGAGGCCAGTCACCATCGCGGTGTTAACGAAAACGTAAACAAAAAACGTGAGGCTGATCGAGCCTGCAAGCAAACGGCTGTAGGTGTCGTGAGCCTGCGAAGCGATATACAGGCCGCGACCGATGACGAACATGTACAGCGCGAGCAGCACGAGCACACCGAGCAGGCCAAACTCTTCGCCGAGTACTGCGAAAATGAAATCCGTATTGCGCTCGGGCAGGAACTCGAGCTGCGCCTGCGACCCGTTCGTCCAGCCTTTGCCGAACAGGCCGCCGGAGCCGATCGCGATTTTCGACTGGATGATGTTGTAGCCGGCACCGAGCGGATCGCTGTTCGGGTCGAGCAGCGTCAGCACGCGCTGCTTCTGGTAGTGCTGCATGAAGTACTGCCAGAACACGATGCCGGCGGGAATCGACAGCGCCGCCATCGCGAAGATCAGGCGAAACGACAGGCCGGCGAGGACAACGGCGATGATTCCGGATGCTGCAATCAGCAGCGCTGTTCCAAGGTCTGGCTGCTTGGCGATCAGCACCGTCGGTGCCACGATGACAACGGCCACGACGATCAGCGTCAAAGGGCGCGGCGGAATCTGCCGATCGTGCAGGTACCACGCAACCATCATCGGCACGGCCAGCTTCATGATCTCCGACGGCTGGAAGCGAATGCCGATATTCAGCCAGCGCTGCGCGCCGCCGCCGACATCGCCGGTAATGAGAACGAGGACGAGCAGCACGATCCCGCCGATGTACGCCCACGGTGTCCAGCGGCGCAGGAAATCCGGCGGCATCTGCGCGACGATCAGCATGACGACGAGTGCGACGCTGAGCCGGATAGCCTGGCTGGTTAACAGGCGCATATTCTCGCCCACGGCGCTGTACAGCACGACGAGTCCGGCCGCGCAGATGAGCAGCAGGCTGCCGAGCAGCACGCCGTCGACGTTGATGTCTCTCAAGATGCGGGCGAAGAGCGTCGCCGGCTGCGCGCGGGAAACGAACAGGCGCTGTGTTTCACTCATCCGCATTGGCGAACCCCAGGTAGTGATCCATCATTGCCCGTGCGACCGGTGCCGCAATGCGACTGCCGCTGCTGCCGTTTTCAATGATGACGGCGACGGCGATCTGCGGTTCGTCGAGCGGCGCAAACGAGATGAACAGCGCGTGGTCCCGAAGCCGCTCTGAAATTTCGTCCTCGTCGTATTCCTCTTCCTGTGCAACAGAAAAAACCTGCGCCGTGCCGCTCTTCCCTGCCATGCGATACGGCGCGCCCGCGCCCGTCGCGTAGGCCGTGCCTTCGATGTCCTGCAGGACGCTGTTCATCGACCGGATGACGTCGTCCCAGTAGAAGACGTTGTCGATGCCAACGTCGGCAAGGCGCTCGGGCTCTGTTTCGACGCGTTCACCCGTTAGCGGGTCTTCCCAGGACATGACAATGCGCGGCCGGTAGCGCGTTCCGCGCGTCGCGAGCGCCGTCGTCGCACTCGCAAGCTGCAGCGGCGTCGCGAGCATGTAGCCCTGACCGATCGACGCAATCACGGTCTCGCCGTCAAACCAGCGCTGGTCGGCCGGGTTTCGGAACGCCTTGCGCTTCCACTCTGTCGACGGAACTAGTCCGCGGCGTTCACCGTTGACGTCGATCCCGGTGGGCTGGCCAAGCCCGAAGCGGTCAAGGTAGTCGTGCATCGTGTTGATGCCAATGTCGTTGCTGATCTCGTAGAAATACACGTCGCAAGACTGCGAAACCGCGTCGTGCAGATCGACCTCGCCGTGGCCTTCGGGTTTCCAGTCGCGGTAGCGATGCGTGTTGTTCGGCAGTGAGAAATAGCCGCGGCACATGCTCTTGCGCGTCAGGTTTGTCGCGCCTGATTCGAGTGCGGCCAGCGCCAGCATCGGTTTGATCGTCGACCCCGGCGGGTACTGGCCGCGGATCGCTCGGTTGTACAGCGGGCGATCCGGGTCGTTCGTCAGCGCCTGGAACTGGCTGCGCGACATGCCGGTGGCGAACAGGTTCGGATCGAAAGACGGCGTGCTCACCATCGCGAGGATCTCGCCGTTATTTGGATCCATGGCGATGATCGACCCGCGACGGCCTTCCATCAGTTTGTACGCCAGGAGCTGCAGGTCGAGATCGATGGTCAGCCGCAGGTTGTCACCCGGTTCCGGAAGCCGGTCCTGGGGAACCATGCTGAATAGTTCGCCGGAGTCGGTCGCAATGGGGCGACCGCGGGCGTTTGTGACGACGTGCCGGAAGCCGGCGTCGCCGTGCAGCGTCTGCTCGTAGCTCGATTCGATTCCTGTCTTCCCGCCCTGCGTCGTCCCGGCATAGCGGGCCGGGTCGAGCGTCTGAAGATCCTCGGTCGTCAGTGCGCCCACGTAGCCAACCGCGTGCGCGAGAGCCTCGCCGTGCGGATAGTGGCGCACGAGCCTCGGTTGGAAGTCGACGCCGGGGAAGCGCGGACGGTTGATGGCGAAACGCGCGATATCGCTATCGGACAGCCGGGGGTTCAGCGTGACCGGCTGGAAACGCTGCCGGCGCCGGCTTTCATCTTTCAATTCGTCAATCTTGTCGCCGTCGATGAGCTCGAGCTCGGCAAGGCGTGCGAGCGTCGCGTCTATGTCGTCGACCTGCTCGGGAATCAGCTCAAGCTGAAACGCCGGCAGATTTTCCGCGAGGATCTGGCCGTTGCGGTCGAGGATGAGTCCACGGATCGGCGGCACCGCCTGCGTCCGTACCCGGTTGCCGAGCGCGCGTTCGGTGTACTGGTCGTATTCGACGATCTGCAGCTGGACGAGGCGGCTGACGACGAGTCCCAGCAGGGCGACGGCGATGACCACGGACAGGATGATCCGGCCGATAAACAGCCGTCTCTCGAAGTGGTGGTCCTTAATTGCCGTCAGCAGCGCCAACTATTTTTAACCTCTCGCCCGGAGTCTGATTCCCATCATGAACATCGACAGCGGCGGCCAGATCAGGGTTCCGCTGATCACCGGCGCCCAGTAGACGATGGACGGCGCGCTGACGCCGGCGATGCCGTTGATCCAGAACAGCAGGAACTGGTAGGCGGCGAGCATTGCGGTGACAGTCATCGTGAGCTGGGCAATCGGGAATACCCGCATCTGCAGGTGCACCTTGGCGACGATAAAGATGACAAAGCACATCGCGAACGCGTGCTGTCCGAGCATCGTGCCTTGCGCGACGTCAACGAAGATGCCGGCAACGAATGCGGTGC
>CAWUHY010000020.1:0-25056 GCA_963922215.1 uncultured Gammaproteobacteria bacterium
CGCATCAGCTTCTGTCCCGCGCGACCCGCCCGCAGCCGGCCCGCCACTTCGCCGAGGCGCTTTGGCGCGAGCACGACCCAGCGCAGCAGCCAGATGCCGAAGACGATCGCTGCGACAAACAGGCCGAGCATCAGCACCGTCATCTCGATGCGGTAGCCGCGAAAGTCGATCGTGACGGTCCCGACATCCTGCATCAGGAACACGCCCGCGAACGCGCTCAGCATCAGGATGACGACGATGAAAATGCCGGCCTTCACTGCTGCGACTCTCCCAGGGTCCGCAGTCGCTTCAGCTCCGCGAGCGATCCGGAAATATCCGGCAGCGCATTCATCGCCGGGCTGTCGCGCACTTCGTTGATCGTCATTCTCGCGCTCTGCACCTGCACCGAGTCGGTGTCGAAATAGTCGACCAGCCAGGACTCGGCGTCGTCGAGGCTCTCGGTGAAGATCTCGCGCTCACCTTTTAAGAGCGCGAGGCGGGCGGCCTGCAGCTGCAACGACAGGTTGGCGCGCAGTAAGGATTCGGACTCTGGCGTCAGGAGCGGCGAACGCTCCTCGCCCGGTCGTGTCACCGTGACCGCTTTCGAAGCCGTGTCCTTCACCGCTTCCCAGGCGCGAGAGAAGCCCGAGGCCTCCGGGTCAATCGGCGCGTCATCGGTGTCTTCTTCTTCCTCGTCGCGCCTGACCGGCAGCGAGTCGACGATGCGCGACAGGCTCGACAGCGTCAGGATCATGCCGGCCATGTCAACGTCGGTCATCAGCGACAACGCTGCGATTTCATCGGCGATCGCTGCACGCACCGGTGTGTAAGCCGGGTTGGAAAGCTCGGCAACGCGCTCGTCGGCTTGCTCTAATGCTGCGATCGCAAGCGTCGGGTTCTTCGCAAGTTCGACCTGCGCGTTCGCGATCTGCAGGAAATACTCCGCTTCCGCGAGCAGCCAGTTGTCACGCGTTCCCTCGGAGATTCCCTGCAGGCTGGACAGGCCGCGCTCAAGCGTGGCAACCCGCGACGGCAGCGATCCGAGAATGTCCGTCGGCTGCTCGATCGAATTCGCAAGTTCGCTGATCCGGTTTTCGAGCGCAGTGACGCGTTCGCGTTCCTGCCGCAGCGCCTCCTGCTGCTCGTCGAGGTTTCCTTTCAATGCGGTGATCGTTTCCCGGCTGGAGCCGAGTTCGGAGGACAGGCGCGCCACCGCATCGGCGCGCTCACCGGCTTCCGAGCTGGACTCCAGTTGATTCCAGACATACCAGCCGCCCGCAGCGACAAGACCTACGACGACAACACCAGCGATGAGTGGCCACTTTCGGCCGGGACTGGACTCTTCGCCGGCTTCGGCCCCGGATTCGACTTCAGGCTCTTCCGTTGACTCTTCCTCGAACGCAGCGTCTTCGGCTGCGTCGGATTCCTTCTCTTCACCGCTCATGTATCAGGATCCTGCGTTACTTGGTCGAACGATCACGCCGTCGATTGCCTCGACAATGGCGTCGGGCGTTACGCCGCCGGACTCGACAGCGAGGATGCCCGGCAGTCGCTCTTCTGCTTCCATTATCACACGACTCGCCGGACTAATCAGAGGCGTCGAGCGCGCACACTCGGAGCCGGCCTCGCCGACCAGCTTGAGAAAATTGTCGAGTGTTTCGGCGCTCATGACGACCCAGGCAGCGAAGCCGTCTGCTTGCCAGTCTGCAATCAGCGCCTCGATATCCGCCGCCGCGTGCTCGGGAACGCGACGCTCGTAAACTTGCACGTAGTCGACGCGCGCGCCGCGATGCGCAAGCGTGCTGCCCAGGAGCTCGCGGCCCGATTGGCCGCGGATGATGCGAATCGTCTTGCCGTCGATAGACTTCAGGGCGTCGGTGTCCAGCAGGTGCTCGCTCGCGAAGCCGCCGGTTGGCACGATGTCGACGGAGCGTCCTGCGTCGCGAATCGCGTTTGCCGTTCCCGGTCCGATTGCGCCGATCAGTCCGTCGCCGCAGTGGGCAAGTCCGAAGCGCACGGCGTTCGGGCTGACAAACAGGTGGATATCGGCGGGCGGCAGGGCGTTGGTCGACTCGCGAATTGCGTCGTCCGTGAGGCCGCGAATCTCAAGCGCCGGGAAAATGACCGCAGTGCCGTTTGCTGCCTCGATCAAATCGACGAGCGGTTTTGCCTGGTCGGCGGCTCGCGTGATCAGAACCCGTTGACCGTCGAGATCAGGCACTGGCCGCGAGAATCTCCATGGCACCGTTCGCGATCAGCTGCTCTGCCAGTTCGAGCCCGACACTCTCCGGGTCGCTGACCGGCCCTTTGTGTTCCATCTTCAGAACATTCGAGCCGTCCGGTGCTGCGACGAGCGCAGTCAGTTCGATCGTGTCATTGCGAATCTCTGCGAAGCTCGCAACCGGCGACTGGCAGTTCGCCTGCAGCTTGAACGCGATCGCCCGTTCGGCGGTCGTTGTCGTCGCCGCCGCAGAGTCATTCAGGGTTTGCAGCGCGGCGATCAGCTCGTCGCGCGAGTCCAGGCATTCGATACCGACGACGCCCTGCGCAGCGGCGGGCAGCATCTTGTCGGCTGTGAACGTTTCCTGGATGTGTCCGTCCAGGCCGAGGCGTGTCAGTCCTGCGGCCGCGAGGATGATCGCGTCGTAGTCGCCGTTCTCCATTTTCTGAAGGCGCGTATTGACGTTGCCGCGCAACGGCTCGACGACGAGGTCCGGGCGCATCAGCTTTAACTGGGCCTGGCGGCGCAGGCTCGAGCTGCCGATTTTCGCGCCGAAGGGGAGTTCCGCAAAACGCGTGCCCGGTTTACCGACGAGCGCGTCGAACGGGTTGGCGCGATCGAGAACTGCCGCAATCGTGAATCCATCCGGCAGTTCGGCGGGGACATCCTTCATCGAATGGACAGCGATGTCCGCATCGCCGTTCTGCATCGCGACTTCGAGCTCTTTGATAAACAGACCCTTGCCGCCGATCTTCTGCAGGCTGCGATCGAGGATCTCGTCGCCTTTCGTCGACAGCGGCACCAGCTCCGCCGTGTGTCCTGCCGCGGTCAGCTGGCTGGCGACATGTTCCGCCTGCCACAGCGCGAGCGCGCTCTTCCGCGTGGCGATTCGAATATGCAAACTCAACGATCTCCCCTCAGTCTTCGTTTGACGTCAGCGACATGGCGACGGCTGACGACGAGCGCATTGTCGTCGGATTGGTCGCGCAACACCACCACATTGCGTCCATCGTCCCGTCGTTCGACCCGAGCAATGCGATTGACGGCAACAATGACGCTGCGATGAATGCGAACGAAGTCCTCGGGAAACTCCTCCTCCAGGGATTTCAGGGAGTCATCGATCAGGTCCTCGCCGTCGTCGTGATGCACGTTGACGTACTTCTGGTCGGCGACACAGTAAGCGACGCTGTTGAGCGGGATGAGCTTCAACTCGCCGTGCGAACGCGTGCACAGATGTTCGCGCGTCGTCGGCATGGACTGCTGCAGTTCGTCGAGCTGGTTCACGGTCAGGCGTTTGGCCTGCTCGAGCGCGTTGCCGAGACGCTGCCGGCGAACAGGCTTCAGGACGTAGCCAATAGCGCGCGCATCGAATGCGTCGATCGCGTATTCGTCGTAGGCGGTCGTGAAGATAATGGCGGGCGGATCGTCCAGTCTGTTGATGTGCCGCGCGGCTTCGAGACCGTTCATGCCGGGCATGCGTATGTCGAGCAGGACGATGTCCGCATCGTCGGCGCGCTGCACCGCGTCTTCGCCGGTTGCCGCTTCGTCTGCGGCTTCAAACTCGTCGAAGTCGTCGAGGAGCTGGCGCAGGCGATCGCGCGCCGGCTTCTCGTCGTCGACGATCAGGACTTTAAGCGTCATGGCCTTCCAGCGGGAAGCTCAAAGAAACCGTGAACTGGCCGTTCGAGTCGTCGACATCGACCTTCGCCTTTCCGCCGTAGGCAATATCGAAGCGCTGACGGATATTGCTCATGGCCATGCGGTTGCCTTCTTTCGAGCGCGAGCGACCTTTCGCGACCGGGTTCGACACGCGAATGGTCAGCGTCTCGCCGGACTTCCGCCCCTCGACGACGACCTCGCCACCCTCCGGCAGCAGTTCGATGCCGTGATAGATCGCGTTTTCGAGAAGCGGCTGAATCGTCAGCCCCGGGATCAGTGCCCGCATCGGAAGATCGTCGACGTCCCAGCGAACCTTCAGGCGGTCGCCAAGACGCAGCTTCTCGATGCGCTGGTAGATCGCGGCGATCTCGAGCTCCTGTTTCAGCGACGTGCGCGACTTGTCTGCGGCGAGATTCGCGCGCAACAGATCGGACAGGTCTTCGACGGCTTCCTCGGCCTGTCGCGGATTGCTGCGCGTCAGCGATGCGATCGTGTTCATGCTGTTGAACAGGAAGTGCGGGCGGATCAGCGCCTGCAGGGCGCTGACTCGCGCCTGGGCCTCGAGTACGATACTGCGCCGCCACTCGCTCGACACGTACAGGTAGCGCATTGCGAGCGCGACAACGATCGCGCTGATCGCAAAGACGCGAAACAGGAAGTCACCGTGTTCGAGCTGGATAATCGGAACGGGTGTGAGTCGTTCCGAGATCACGAAGGCAAGCTCCGCGAGCGCGAGGCACAGGCCGACGAGCAGGAAAAAAGAGGCGATCAAGGCACGCATCGTCCCGAGCCGTTCGAGATGGCGGCGCAGGACGCAGAGCATCGCGCTGCCGAGCAGAGCGAGCCAGATCGTGAAGAAAGAAATCTTCGAAAGCGTTGTCAGGAAGTCTTCGCTGCCTGTGGCGATCGACAGGACGATTGCCACGAGCTCGGACACGAGCAGGATGACGAACAGCGTCGACGCCGCGCAGAAGTCCGGAAGGTAGGCGTGGGACTCGTTGTGTGTAGCAGGCAAGCGGACCGCTCCTCGCTCAAGCGAGGTCATTGTAACTTGGAACGCTCAAACGGAGGAGCGGTTGCCTGTTGAGTCGCGGACGCAGCGCTAGCTGCAGTGCTCCTCAATCTGGTTTTGTACCTGGCGCCGCGCTTCCTCGATTTCAGCCTCGTCGAGGTAAACACGTTCCCCCTGCTCGTCCATGCGATACAGTCTGCTTGCAACCTTGTACTCTTCCAGTCGCTCGCGCTGCTGCTGGCACAGGCGCGCACGTTCCTTGTCGTCTTCCTTGGCCTTTGTTGCTGCCTCTTCGGCAGCCTGGCGCTGGGCGCGGCGTTCACGCCAGTCCGGAGCGTCTCCGCTCTCCTGGCGTGGTGATGCCGCGCTCTTTCTTGATGCGACGAGAACGCGTTCCTCCGACGGGGCGTTGGTCGGCCGGTCTACATAGTGCACAACGCCGTTTTCATCTGTGTACTTGTAGATGTCGTTGGCCAGCGATGATGCGCCAGCCAGCAGAAATGCGCTGCCTGCAACGAGAATTGCTGTCTGTTTGAAGTTCATCATCGGTCTGCCTGTCGGTCTGGATAAACGAGCTGACATTAGAGCATGCCGGCTTGCGGTACGCGCACGCTCGGGTCACGCCGGAAAATGCGACCTGCGTCACAGAAGCAGGGCACAAAAAAGCGGGCCTGGAGGCCCGCTAACTTGCTGAAATAAAAAAAGAAAATCGAGGTCAATGCGACCCGGAAAGACGAATCGGGCGACGGCTTATGTTGACTCGCGCCGCCGCCCGCTTTCCGCTTATTCCGCCTGCGTGAATTCCGGGTAGGCCTCGAGGCCACACTCGGAGAGGTCGACACCTTCGTACTCTTCCTCTTCCGAGACCCGAATGCCCATCACGGCTTTCAGTATGAGCCAGACGACGAGGCTGACGCCGAACGCCCAGCCGAAGATGCTCAGGATGCCGACGATCTGGCCGCCCCACGTCGCTTCTTCGTTCGAGAACCGAACGGCGAGAACACCCCAGACACCGACGACACCGTGGACGGAGATCGCGCCGACCGGGTCGTCGATCTTGATCTTGTCGAAGCCGACGATGGAGGCAACGACGATCAGACCACCGACTGCGCCGAGCAGCGTGGCAATAGCCGGCGACGGCGACAGCGGATCGGCCGTGATGGCAACGAGACCTGCGAGTGCGCCGTTCAAGGCCATGGTGAGGTCGGCCTTACCGAACCAGAGACGTGACAGCAGCAGCGCCGCGACGAGACCGCCGGCAGCGGCCATGTTCGTGTTCACGAACACCAGCGAGACTGCGTTCGCTTCGGCCACGTCTGAAACCTTGAGTTCCGAGCCACCGTTAAAGCCGAACCAGCCGAGCCAGAGGATCAGCGTACCGAGTGTCGCGAGCGGCAGGTTACAACCGGGGATCGCGTTCACCTGGCCTTCCGGACCGTACTTGCCTTTGCGTGCGCCGAGAACGATCACACCGGCCAGAGCTGCCGACGCGCCGGCGAGATGCACCGTGCCGGAACCTGCGAAGTCGAAGTAGCCGAAGTTTTCGGAGAGGAAACCACCGCCCCAGTTCCAGAAGCCCTGGATCGGGTAGATGAAACCGGTGAGCACGACGGCAAAGGCGAAAAACGCCCAGAGCTTCATGCGCTCCGCAACCGCGCCCGACACAATCGACATCGCGGTTGCAACGAACACGACCTGGAAGAAGAAGTCGGACAGATCGGAGTAATAGGTATCGCCTCCGCTTGCCAGTACCTCATCGGCTGAATTGTCGGCTGTGCCGAGAATGCCGTTGCCGAACTGAATGAACAGGTTCGACGCTTCTTCCGGGTACATGATCGTGTAACCGCACACCATGTACATGATGCAGGCGATCGAATAGAGCCCGACGTTCTTCGTCAGAATTTCGGCCGTGTTCTTGGCCCGGACGAGACCGGATTCGAGCATCGTGAAGCCCGCTGCCATCCACATGACAAACGCGCCCATGACGAGAAAATAAAATGTGTCCAGCGCGTATGCCAGTTCAGTGACCTGCGCCGCTACTTGCGTTACGTCTTCCACGAGAAGATCCTCCGCTTGATTTGGTTATACGGCTTCGGCACCGGTCTCGCCGGTACGAATACGAATGGCCTGCTCGAGCGAAGAGACAAAAATCTTGCCGTCTCCGATCTTGCCGGTGCGTGCTGTGTTGGCGATGGCTTCAACGACCTGTTCTGCAATGTCGTCATCGACCGCGAGCTCGATTTTCGCCTTGGGCAGAAAGTCGACGACGTACTCCGCGCCGCGATAGAGCTCGGTGTGGCCGCGCTGTCGACCGAAGCCTTTCACTTCGGTGACCGTGATGCCCTGGATGCCGATGTCGGCGACAGCCTGGCGTACGTCATCGAGCTTGAAGGGCTTGATGATCGCAGTAATCATTTTCATGGATTTCCCCTGTTGCAAAAGTGAGCGGGGCGGCGGTTCGTGCCGCCCCGATGGACAAGATTTATTAGAGGTCGAAGCCCTTGCCGATCGTGAAGATCAGGGACTCGTCGTCTTCGCCAATCAGATCGTCGTTCGCGAGAATCAGCGCGACACCGAAATCGATGTCGGAAATCGTCGTGCCGTAGCCGACTTCGAGGTAGTCACCGTCGGCGTCCTGGGAGAACGTGCCGAAGGTTCCGTAGAAGCCGCTGTCGTCTGCGAGCGTGATCGACGCGAAGGTGTAGTCCTGCGTCGGGCCGTCGAAGTTGTCGTACTCACCAATGGCGATATCGACCGACAGGATGCCGTAGCCGCCTGACAGGTTGATTTCCTGGTAGGTGTCGTCGAAGTCGCCGGTGTAGTAATAGCCGGTGAAGCCGATGCCATAGGTGAAGTCTTCGACTTCGCCGCCGTAACCGAAGTAACCGTCGACTTCGAGGCCGTCACCGACGTCAGCCGTCCAGGCACCGGCGTAGAAGCCTTCCGATTCGTAGTCGACACCGGCGGAAGCCGAGGAGACCTTCTGGAGAATGCCGCGGAAGTGATATTCGCTGGCCCAGCCAACGTTGGCTGACCACTGCGCGTTTGCTGCTGCGCTCGCGGTGAGTAGTGAAAGAACAAGTCCGATGCGTGTCAGTTGTTTCATGATGTTGATAGCTCCGATGAAAAGTGATCGACCGTCATGGCCGAGCGTCGGGGCTTTAAGAGCAGTTATCGTGCCAATCTTGAATTCCTGATCCGAAACAGCGAGTTGCATTCGCAAGTGTTTTTCGCCCGATCATCTGCGGTGCGGCGGACATGGCGGCTCGCACCGGATTGGTGCGGAGGGTTGCATCGAAGCGGGCAGACAGGAAGCTGGCGCGCACGGGCGCGCTGCGGTATCAAGACGACATGAATCCAAACAGCATTGAAGAGCTTGCCCGCAAGCTCGCAGAAGCCATCCCGGAAAATCTGAAGCAGGCACGCAGCGAGGCTGAAGAAAGCTTTCGCAGCGTCTTAAAATCCGGCCTTGGGAAACTCGATCTCGTCACGCGCGAGGAGTTTGACGTGCAGGAAGCGGTGCTTCAGCGCACGCGCGAGAAGCTGGAAGCGCTGGAGGCGCGGCTCGACGCGCTGGAAGGGGACGACTAGTCGTCTGTTCTTTTCGGGGCTGAAGCCGCGATTCTCCTGTTACTCGACAATTTTGCTGGATTGTCGAGTCGTTTCTGACGCCGTGCTTCGATAAAACCGGGAGTCCTTCTTAAGCGTCCCGGGTTGCCTGTGAGCGTTACCACTCTGCTGTCGCGCGCGGCGATCGGCACGGAAGCCCCGCTGATCGAGGTGGAGGTGTTTCTGTCCGGCGGCCTGCCGGGCTTCTCCATGGTGGGCATGGCGCAGACCGCGGTCATGGAAGCGCGCGATCGCGTTCGCGGTGCGCTGATCACCAGCGGTTTTGATTACCCGCAGCGGCGGATCACGGTCAACCTTGCACCCGCCGATATGCGCAAGGACGGCGGTCGCTTCGATCTTTCCATCGCGCTCGGCATCCTGATCGCGAGCCGTCAGCTTTCAATCGACGAGCCACTGGCCTGGGAGTTCTACGGCGAACTCGCGCTGAACGGTGAGCTGCGTCGTATTCCCGGAATCCTTCCCGCGTGTGTCCGGGCGCAAACGGCGGGGCGCACAGCGGTCGTGCCGTCGAGCAATGCGGACGAAGCGAGTCTCCTGAATAGTGACGTCTACGAGGCAAGCAGCCTGATGGACGTGGTTCGACATTTCCGCTTCGGCAACGCGCTTGCAAAGGTCGAATCGATCGCCGAGCTCCCGCCAGTACCCCCTGCAGACTGCCTGTCTGACGTCCGCGGGCAGCGCCAGGCGCGTCGCGCACTCGAAATCGCTGCCGTCGGCGGGCACAACCTCTTGATGACGGGCCCGCCGGGCACGGGCAAAACAATGCTCGCGCGGCGCCTGATCGGTCTCTTGCCGCTCCTGTCTGCAACAGAGGCGCTGGAGACGGCGGCGGTGCGCTCGGTTCTCGGCGTGCCGCAACCGCTGGACTCGTGGAGACAGCCGCCGTTTCGGGCGCCGCATCACACGGCGTCCACTGCAGCACTTGTCGGCGGCGGGACGCTGCCGCGGCCAGGCGAAATCTCGAGGGCCCACCTGGGTGTTTTATTCCTCGATGAGCTACCGGAGTTTCGACGCGACGTGCTGGAGTCCCTGCGCGAACCACTCGAAGCCGGGCGCGTCTGCGTGTCGCGAGCCGCCTACCAGGCCGAGTTTCCGGCACGGTTTCTGCTGGTTGCCGCGATGAACCCCTGTCCCTGCGGTTACGCTGGCGATGCGGGTGGCACGTGCAACTGCAGCCGGGATCGCATCATGGCCTATCGAGGAAAAATTTCCGGTCCGCTATTGGAGCGCATCGACCTGCAGATCGAGGTCAAGCGCCAGCCGCTGGCTGTGCTGCGCGATCGCGATGACCAGTCGGAAGCGACCGCAACGGTCGCTGCGCGGGTCGTGGAGGCACGTGAGCGGAGTCTTGCCCGTCAGGATTGCCTCAACGGACGACTGGACGGAGACGCGCTGAAACGCCATGCCCGACCGGGCAGGGATGGATGGACGTTGTTAGAGCGCGCGGAAGAGCGGTTTCGGCTATCGCCGCGCGCCGCGTATCGTATTCTGAAGGTGAGCCGGTCAATCGCCGACATGGCGGGCGCGGACGCGATCGGCGCGGACCACGTCGCCGAGGCTCTGAGTCTGCGTTTGTCGTTCGGGCGCTAGGTTGACTCCTCAACCTAGTTCAACGGAGTCGGTTGAGTCCCAGCCCTAGGTAGACTCGTCGACCATATACTCAACCGCACTCGCGACTTCGTCGTCGGACAGGTCGGCGCGCCCGCCCTTCGCCGGCATGTAACCGACTTCACCCTGGTAGCCGTTGATCGCGTGATCTTTCAGCGTGTCCATGCCTTTTTCGAGGCGAGCGGTCCAGTCCTCGACGTCGCCGAGCACAGGTGCGCCGCCGATGCCGGCCGCGTGGCAGGCGAGGCAAGCCTGGTTGTAGACCTGCGGACCCGTGAGCGTCGACGCTACCGGTTGCGGTTCCGCCGCTGGAGCTTCATTGGCCGCCATCGACTCATCCGGTTCTTCGCCCGGCATGTAGACCGTTCCGACGGGCTCGATGCGTGACTTGATGGCTGCGACGTATTCCGCGCTCTCACGTGTGAACTGGCCCTGGGTCGCATCGCTCATCCGCATCGCGAGGATGAAAATGAAGAAGGCGAACAGGACGAGTGCGCCAACGACGACCGAGTAAATATCAAAGAATTTTTGGTCCGAACTCACGGTAGTGCTCCACGGGTACTTGCGGCTGGAATTGCCGATTCAGGCGCGAAGTATATCGGGCGGGCTGTGCGTTCGCTAGGCGGCTTCCGCCGTTCTCACAGGCGCTCGAGTGCGAGGCGCATGAATTCTTCTGCGAAGATCGCGGCGGCGACGGTGGCGTCGTGGTCCGTCGTCTCGTCGCCGACTTCGTAGGTCACGGACGGGATGCCGTAGCGCTTGTACATGTAGTTCTTGCCGTTCGCGGTTTCTGACGACGGGCGCGGTTCGGTGTCGAACGCATAGTCGAGCCCCTCGGTCGTACGCAGGCGTTTTTGCGCCCGGGCCAGCCAGATCGCCGAGAAGCCTTCCGGGTCGGTCGGCTCGGCCTGCAGGTAGACGAGATTTTCGCCGGTGGAATGAAAGTCGACGAAGGCCTCCACCGACTTGCCATCGTCGTCGAACTCGTCGAGCAGGTCTTTCACGATACGCGTCTCGGGCTGGGTGAACGGCCCCCAGTCGCGGTTCAGGTCCGTCTGCCCGAGGTTGTGTCGCCAGTGGCCGGCAATCACGCCGTCGGGATTCATCAGCGGCAGGCTGACGAGATGGAAGCGTTCACGAAACTGACGGGCGAGATCCGAGTCGCCGTACACGGTGTTCAAAAACGCCATCATCGCGACCGCGCCGGAAACCTCGGGCGGATGCTGGCGTCCGGTCATGAAAATCAGCTCGGATTGCTCAGCGCCGGACTCAACTTTGTAGACAGGCAGGTCGGCGACGGAGCGGCCGGCGATCGTCAAACTCGCCTCCGTGCGCTCAGCGAGGCGCCGCAGCCAGACCTCGTAGTCCTCCGGCGTCAGGAGCTGCTGTGCACTGATGAGCAGTTGATTGCTGCCGGCCGGGATGTTGAGCGACAAGCTGTTCTCATCTGCTTGCGACACCCAGGCATCCGGCACGAGCTCAAAGGAACTTCCGTCGCGGCTGAGCTTTGGGACGTAGCGATGCTTCCAGTCACCGTAGTCGAGGGTGATGCTCACCGCTTCGTCCGACGTCACGCGAAAGGCGTACCACGGCGACGGGTTACGGACGGCATCATCTTCGCGAACGATTGAGAGCTCAAAAGCAGTCGGCCCAAGCATCGTGCATGCGCCGCGGCGCGCGCCGATGAAACTGTCGTCGATCGTCGCCGTCCCGGAATCGCACAGCGTCCCGGCTGGAACTGGCGGCGGTGGCGTCTCCGGCTGGGTCGCGCATCCGGCAAGAACAAGACTGATTAAAACAGCGGCGAACAATCGATTCATCGGGTAAGACTCCGGACCAGCAGGCGGCTGACAGTCTCGCCCGAATCGCAGGCGAGCGTCCAGCCGAGCATGCCGTGACCTGCATTAAGAAAAAGCCCCGGCACCTTTGTTGCGCCGAGCATCGGCTGGCTGTTCGGCGTCATCGGGCGTACGCCGGTCCAGTGATGCTGCTGGTCCGCGTCGTAGTTCGCGGCTTGCGGCGCGACACGTTCCGCCGTTCGTAAGAGGTCGCTCGTGCGTTGCGCAAAGGTTTGCTCGTTGCTGCGATTCGAGAAGTCGGCAAAACCGGCAATGCGCACACGATTGCCGAGGCGGCTGAATACAAAGCGCTCCGCGTGTGCCGTGATACTGACTGACGGTGCGGCGTCTCCCATCGGCAGCGTTGCGCTGTAGCCGCGCATCTCCCGGATCGGCAGGCGGACGCCGAGTGGTCGGGTCAGCGTGTCGCTGGCGGCTCCTGCGGCAACGACGACGGCGTCGCAGTCGATTCGCTCCTCGTCGAGGTCGACGCCGGAGATGCGCTGTCCCGTTTGAGCCAGCCCGCGAACGTCCACGCCGAATCGAAATTCGCAAGACGTCTCCTGTTGCAGATGCGCGGCCAGGGCCCTGCAAAACTGGCTGGCGTCACCGACCGCGTCGCCGGGCGAATACACGCAGGCGTCTGGTGGCATCGAAAACTCCGCGAGGGCGGGCTCGATGTCGGTCGCCTCTTTCGCATCGAGTAGTACGTTGTCGCTGCCGATGCTTGCCTTCAGCGCAATTCCCCGCTGCGCACTCTCGATGGCGCGACGGCCGTGCAGCAGGACCATCTTGCCCGCCACGCGGTGATCGAACTCGATGCCCGACTCGTCGATGAGTGCATCGAGCAGCTCGCGCGAGCGAAGCGCACGACGGTAAGTCGCCAGCGTATTGGCGTCGGCGCGGCTGCGCGTCGACTGGGCGAGGAGCTTTATGCCCCAGCGGATCAGCCCCGGTGACAGCGATGCGCGGGCGCCGATGTCGCGATTCATCAAAAAGCGCGGTAGCGAGCGGACAAAGCCGGGGCTGCCGAGCGCATCCGAGAAGGTGTAGGACAGCTGGCCACCGTTGGCGAAGCTCGTGCCGGCTCCTGCATGCTCCCGCTTGTCGACGACGGTGACGTCTACGCCCTCGCGGGTCAGATACCAGGCAGTCGTAACGCCGATGACGCCTGCGCCGATGACAACGACGCGCATCAGTTGCCTGTCCCGGAGGAAGAAAGTGATGTCGCAGCCGTCATGCGTATCGAGTCTGCCCCAAGCGCCGGGAAATACAAGAACGAAGGCCGATTGGTGGCGCGCATCGTGCTGTGGCACATTGCGGCGACAACAAAACAGCGGCAAGGGGGCATGCCAGTGAGCGCATCGACCGAGAGCGTCGAACCACTCAAGACCTATCAGAAAGTCGGACGCATTTCGGGTCCGGTCGTTTTCGTGCTGATGCTGCTCCTACAGGATGCGCAGCAAACGATGTCACCAGAGGCCTGGCGGGTTGCTGCCGTCGGCCTGTGGATGGCGATCTGGTGGGCGACGGAAGCGATCCCCGTTTTCGTCACGGCCTTCATTCCGATCGTCGCGTTCGCGCCGCTCGGCGTCGCCACGATTCGCGAGGCGACTGTGCACTACGCGCATCCGACGATCTTCCTGTTCATGGGCGGCTTCATGCTCGCGCTCGCGATCGAGAAATGGGATCTCCATCGGCGCATCGCGCTCGGTCTGCTCGACCGGCTAGGGACAAACGGCCGTGCGCTGATCGGCGGCTTCATGCTGACCTGCGCGCTCCTAAGCATGTGGATGACGAACACGTCGACCACAATGATGCTGCTGCCGATCGTTCTGTCCGTCATCGCCGTGATACGCGACAACGTGACCGACATCGACGATAAGGCGCAATCCAATTTCCAGATCGCGATGCTGCTCGGCCTCGCGTATTCCGCGAGCATCGGTGGGCTTGCAACGCTGATTGGCACGCCGCCGAATGCGCTGCTCGCCGGGTTCATGGCGGACAACTACGGAATCGAAATCAGCTTCGCACGCTGGATGCTGGTCGGTATCCCGATTACCGCGGTCATGCTGCCGCTCGCCTGGCTGCTGCTGACCCGCGTTCTGTTTCCCGTCGACATCCAGACCGGCGGTGCGGTCAAGGCACACCTGCACAGCATGCGCGACGAACTCGGCGCGATGACGGCGCCGGAGAAGCGCGTCGGGATCGTGTTCCTGCTGGTTGTCGCCGGCTGGATGTCCCGGCGACCGCTGACGAACTGGCTTGGTCTCGACGGCCTGTCGGACGCCGGCATCGTCATGACGGGTGCACTTATGCTCTACATCATCCCGAACGGAAAGGGCGACGGCGGTTCGCTGCTGGCGTGGCCCGATGTCAGCCGATTGCCTTGGGGCGTGCTGATCCTGTTCGGCGGCGGCTTGAGTCTCGCTTCCGCCGTCTCGTCCTCCGGACTCGCGCTCTGGCTCGGCGAAAGCCTCGCGCCGCTGAACGCGTTTGGCATTGCCGTGCTCGTGATCGCGGCCGTCGCGCTCGTGATTTTCATGACGGAGCTGACGAGCAATCTCGCAACGACGGCAACGTTGCTGCCCGTCGTCGGCGCTATTGCCGTGCAGGCCGGTGTCCCGCCGATCATGCTGACGGTGCCGGTCGCGATCGCCGCGAGCTGCGCGTTCATGCTGCCGGTTGCGACGCCGCCGAACGCGATTGTGTTCGGGACAGGCGCAATCAGCATTCCGCAGATGGCGAAAGCAGGGCTCGCGCTGAATCTGCTCGGTGTCGTGATGGTGTCCATCATCGCGCTGTTCGTCGCGCCCGGCCTGCTCGGCTAGTCTTGTGTCCCGCAAATAAGACGGGCAAAAAAAGAGCCGGCATGTGCCGGCTCTTTTGGTCTTGCGATGTTGCTTACGATCAGAACGTCAGCATGACGTCGAGGTAGTAGTAGATACCCCAGTCGCGGTGGGCGTCGTCGAAGAAGCCGTAGGAGTCGTCCGCCAGCGGTGCGCGTTCGTCCGTCAGGTTGTTGACGCCCAGCCGGACCCGCGTGTCGACATCCGAGACGTCGAAGCGGTAGTCGAAACGTGCGTTGTAGGTCGTCATCTCCGGAATTTTGAAGGCCTGTCCGCTCGACAGGATCTGGTCGAAGCTGCTGATGCGGAAACCCTGGATTGACGCCGCGAAGTTTTCGTTGCGCCAGGAGATGTTGGCCGTGTGCCGGTCTTCCTGGTTGCCGTCAATGCCGAGCAGATCGCCGAGTCCGACGAGCGGATAGACGATCGTCGGATCGCTGTCCTTCGCGGCGATAACTTCCGTCGAAAGCTGGCTTGACGCGGTCTGTACGAACTTCGTGTAGTACGAGCCGTTGTAGCTCAGGCTGAACTCACCGAAGCGAGTGTCGAAGTCGTAGTAGATGCCGACGTCGTAGCCGCGCAACTCGCGCGTGTCGAGGTTCGTGTACCGATCGTCAACGAAATCGACTTCGCCAACCGGACAGATTCCCGCAGCCTGGTAGCCGGCGATGATGTCCGTGTCCGTCGGGTCAACGGCGGTGCGAACGACAACCGGGTTGCCGAGGCTCAAAGGATCAGAGCAGTCGGCGTCGCCCGCCTGCACGCGCAGGACGAGATCGTAGAGGATGTGGTTTTCCTCGCCGAAAAGCCCGATCGTGTTTTCTTTTTCGATCGACCAGAAGTCTGCCGTGAACGTAAACCCGTCGAACGGCGTCAGGACGAAGCCGAGCGACGTGTTGTCCGACTCTTCAGGCACGAGGCCGCGGCTGCCCTGCGCCCGGCGCTGGATGCCGTAGTCGCAGTCTTCATCGAGCGTGCCCTGGTCTTCACCGTAGAAGCAGACCCAGTCGTTCAGCGTGTTGGAACGCGCAATGATCTGCTCGTTGATCGTGATCAGGTTCGGTGCCCGGAAGGCCTGCGACCAGGATCCGCGGAACAGGACCTGGTCAATCGGGCGCCAGCCGAAGGCCAGCTTCGACACGGTTGTATCGCCGATATCGTCAAAGTCTTCGTAACGTGTCGCAACCTGCACGTCGAGATTGCTCAGGACAGGAATCTGCAGCTCGAAAAACAGCGAGTTCGTGACACGCTTGCCGGAGCCGTCAGGCGTCGGGCTCGAGTTCACGACATCCGACGTGAACGGATAGGTGTCACCTTCGAAATCGCCTTCGAAGTCGAGCACACCGTCGCCGTCCGTGTCGCGCTGAAAGCGGATCGTGCCGTCAAGCCGCGGGTCGCGATCGTCCTCGTAGGTCTCACGCCGGAATTCGTAGCCGGCGAGGAAGCCAACCGGTCCTGCCGGCATTTCGAACAGCTCGGCGTTTGAGAGCTTCAGGTCCCAGGTCTGCAGGGTCGACTCGCCCTTGCGATACACGTCGATCAGCGCGCGCTCGATATTGGAGTCAACGCCGGCGCTGAACGGGTTGTAGGCCGCGGGAGTCGGGTCGAACAGGGCCTCGGTGATCAGCGTGTTCGACAGGCGGTTACTCGTGATGTCGTCGCGGGTTGCTTCCGACCAGACGATTGCCGTCTCCCAGTCCCAGTCGCCCGCCATGCCGCGCAGACCGTAGAGCAGCCTGAACGCGTCGCCGTCGTTATTTACGACGCGCGGGCGTTCCGCGAATCGGTAGAGGTCCATGTTCAGCTCGTAACCTTCGGGCGGGACGTCAGTGCCGATGATGGAGTCGGGAAGCCGGTTTGGCGATCCGACCGGACCGAGCGGGTTGTAGTAGTTCGACGCACCGACGCGCAGCGGTACCGCGCTCAGGTCGACCGACGGTGCGTTGAGGCGGTTCGTGGACGACGAGTAAAGGTACATGTCGGCAAACATCTCGATGCCGGAATCGCCTTCGTGATTGAGGTAGGCGTAGAACGTGGTGCGTTCCAGTTCGGACAGGAGATCGCGGTTGTCGTTGAGGTTGTAGCGGACACCGCGAGAGCCTGCGTCTTCGCGCATGCAGTTGCCGTTGCCGAGATCGATTGCCGGTCCGGAACACTCCGGTGCGCCGATTGGAAACAGCTCGAATTCACCGGAATTATCCGTGACGTCGTTCTGGCGCAGGCTGTGGCTGCTCGGCAGACCGGGAATGACGTCGAAACGCCCGTAGAACGAGTTCGCGCTGTCGTTACGGAACTGCGTGCTGCCGGAGGCTTCAGAGAACGGTGAGGAGTCCGGGAAGCGGTAGCGGAAGTCGGAGTTTGCCCAGCGTGCTTCGTCCTGCGAATTGACGCGATCACGCTGGTAGTAGCGGGCGAAGACACCGACGTTCGTTGCGCCGCCGTTGAAGTTGTCACCCCATTCAAGGCTGATTGACTGGTCGTCGCGCGGCAGATGATCGAAGTTCGTGTGCCGCATGCGAATCCGGAATCCTTCGTAATCGTCTTTCAGGACCGTATTGACGACACCGGCGACAGCGTCCGCGCCGTAAATGGCCGACGCGCCGTCGCGGAGAACTTCAATACGATCGACGCCGAACACCGGGATGTGATTCGAGTTCACGGAATTAACCGGCACAAAGCTGCCGCCAACTTCTTCTGTCTGGTAGGTCGCCATGTTGACGAGGCGTCGACCGTTCAACAGCGTCAGCGTGTTGCCCGTGCCAAGGTTACGCATATTGATCGCGCCGACGTCACCGCGCGCTGCGTTCACGCCACCCGCCGTGTCGGTCTCGCTGAAGAAGTTCTGACCCATCTCCGGAATCATGTCGAGAAGCTCGTCGCCGGATTCGACGCCGATGCTTTCGATCGTTTCGGAGCTGAGAACAGAGACCGCGAGGGCATCGTTAATTTTTGCGCCGCGGATCTGTGAACCGGTGACAGTAATTTCCTCGAGTCGCCTGTCTTCCTGCTCCTCGGCGTCTTCCTGCGCCAGAGCATTTGTGGAAGCGGTGACTGCGAGTGCTGTGATGGCAAGCCAGCGTGAGACCGGCGCCGTGAAAAACTTCTGCAATTGAATTTGCATACGAACCCCCTGGTACGGCTTTTTCGTTATTGGTCTTGCAGCGTTCAAAATACCCTAACGCGGCATACCGCGCGAGCAATTGACGCGCATGCAGCGATCAGGGACAGTCGTTTGATTCCTGACAGCAATGCGAGCGATTCAATGATGATCGATGGCCGATTAGTTTCCGGTGAAACACCACGCAGGATGCGCGGCCGTTTGCGATTCGCCCTGGCACTTCTCGCGCTTGTGTCAGCCGTGTTGAACCCGGTTCACGCGGACGACGGCATTCACCAGGTGCTGTTCGTCGGCAACAGTTTTTCCTTCTATAACAACGGCCTGCACAATCACTACCGCCAGCTGCACCGCGAGGCCTTCCCGGATGAGAAGGCCCGCACGCGACTGCGCGCATTTTCCGGCGCGCGCCTTGACGAACACACCGGCCTTGCCGACGTGCTTGCGGCCGAGCCCTGGGACATTGTCGTTTTGCAGGGACACAGTCGCGGCCCGCTCGATGGTTTCAAACGATTCGAACAGGCTGCGGTGTCTCACGCCGAGACCATCCGCGACGCCGGCGCGCGCCCGGTCCTGTTTCAAACGTGGGCGTACACGGATAAACCGGAAATGACCGACGCGCTGGCACAGGGCTACGGCAAAGTTGGTCGGACGATCGACGCCGAGGTTGTGCCAGTAGGATTCGCGTTCGCCGCGGCAGGCGAGGCCAGACCCGATCTCGCGCTCAGGACAAGCGATCGCAAACACCCGACGCTTGCCGGGACATATTTAAGTGCTTGCGTCTTCTTCGCGGCAGTGACCGGGACGAGTCCTGAGGGTCTCAACTACACCGGTGGACTGTCAGCGGACGACGCAGAATTCCTGCAGGGCATTGCGTGGAAGACCGTGCACAGGCAATCGCGGTGAACCGACGGTCAAGCGACCCCGCTGCTGCTACACTGGGCGACAACCTAAAGATTCGAACGAGCGAAAGGGGGCATCGTGATTGAATTCAAATTAAACGGCGAGACCGTTTCTTCAGACAGCCCGGCAGACACGCCGCTGCTGTGGGTTATCCGGGACGAACTCAAACTGAAAGGCACGAAATTTGGCTGCGGCATTGCTGCCTGCGGTGCCTGCACGGTGCACTTGAACGGCGAACCCCTGCGCTCGTGCATCACGCCGCTGTCCGCGGTGGCAAACGCCGACGTGACGACAATCGAAGGTCTCGACAGTGCCGAAGGCGAAGCGCTGAAAGCCGCATGGATCGATGCGCAGGTGCCACAGTGCGGTTACTGCCAGTCCGGCCAGATCATGACGGCGGAAACGCTGCTCCGGCAGAACAAGAATCCGACCGATCAACAGATTACCGACCACATGACCGGCAACCTCTGTCGCTGCATGTCCTACACCCGAATCCACACGGCGATTAAATCGGCCGCGAAAGGGGAGGCGTAGATCATGGCGAAGCAAGATAAAACACTCAGCCGACGCAGCTTCATTGCAGGCACCGTTGGTACCGGCCTCGTGATGGGTCTTGGTACGGTCCTGCCCGGTTGCAGTCGCGAAGACGCCGCAAGCGATGTGGCAAAGACCGGAGGCAGCCAGTCATTCTCGCCCGCCGTCTGGTTCGAGATGGATGCCGACGGCAACGTCGTCGTGAATATCGCGAAAGCGGAGATGGGCCAGCATGTCGGTACGGCGCTCGCACGCATCGTCGCCGATGAACTTGGCGCGGACTGGGACAAGGTCTCGCTCGCTCACGTCGATTCGGATCCGAAGTGGGGCTACATGGTTACCGGCGGTTCCTGGTCGGTGTTCACGAGCTTCACGATGCTGTCGCAGGCCGGCGCTGCCGGTCGGCAGGTGCTGATCGACGCTGCGGCAGAGATGCTTGGCGTCGACGCCGGCTCGCTCTCGGCGAACGGTGGCATGGTCACAGGCGGCGGGGAGTCCTTGAGCTTCGCGGACATCGTGTCGCGCGGCGACGTGAATCGTTCCTTCTCCGACGAAGAGCTCGCAGCGATGCCGGTGAAAAAACCGGAAGACCGCGACCTCATCGGCAAGCCGACGATGGCCAAAGACATTCCGGCGAAGGCGCGCGCGAATGCGATCTACGGGCTCGATGCGGAGCTGCCGAATATGGTCTACGCGCACCCGGTCATGGCGCCGACGCGCTACGGCAGCACGATCAAATCAATCGACGATTCCGCGGCGAAGGAAATCCCGGGATATATGCAGACGCTGTCGATCAATGACCCGAGCGGATTCGTCGAAGGCATGGCGCTCGTGATCGCGGAGTCGTTCCCTGCTGCGATGAAGGCGAAGGATGCGGTCAAGATCGAATGGGACGCCGGTGAAACGTCGACGGTCAGCGAAGCGGATATCCTGAAGGCTGGCGAAGAGCTTGTCGCCGATCCGTCCTCCGGCACGCTGTTTGTTGATGAAGGCGATACCCCGTCGGCGATGGATGCGGCGGCGGACACATTGTCCGGCACCTACACGACCGGTACCGCGCTGCACTTCACGCTCGAACCGCAAAACGCGCTCGTGGAGTTCAAGGACGGTCACTGCCACGTGCATGCCGGCAACCAGTGGCAGTCGCTG
Source organism: uncultured Gammaproteobacteria bacterium (assembly GCA_963922215.1). Lineage (GTDB taxonomy): Bacteria > Pseudomonadota > Gammaproteobacteria > Steroidobacterales > Woeseiaceae > UBA1847. The sequence continues at coordinate 20,498 of CAWUHY010000020.1, forward strand.
ATCATCCCGACGCTCGCGAAGTCGCTGGAGATGGAAGAGAGCGACATCACGCTGCACACCTACTTCCTGGGCGGCGGATTCGGGCGCCGGCTGTTCGGCGACCAGATGATTCCGGCAGCCCACGCGGCAAGAGAATTGGGCAGGCCGGTCAAGCTCGTGTTCTCCCGACCGGAGGACAGCATGTTCGACTGCGTGCGTTCGCCGTCGGTTGCGAAGCTCGACGCGGCTTTCGACGTGGACGGCAATCTCACCGCGATCGAACACGCGGCAGCGGCGGGCTGGCCGACACTTGCGATGGCGCCCGGTTTTCTCGGCGAAGGCGTGGACGGCAACGGCAAGTTCGACGGCTTCTCGATCAACGGCGCCGATCACTGGTATTCCATACCGAATCACCGTGTGTGGGCGCTGAACAACAAGCTCGCGCAGGACACATTCCTGCCAGGTTGGCTGCGCGCCGTCGGGCCGGGCTGGATCTCCTGGGGCGTCGAATGCTTCATGGATGAGATCGCGCTGAAGGCGGGCATGGACCCGGTCGAATTCCGTCTTGGACTGCTGGATGCCGAAGGACGCAACGCGGGATCTGCCCCGAATGCGGTCGGCGGCGCGAGTCGCCTTGCCGCTGTGCTGCGTGACGTGCGGGATCGTTCCGGCTGGGGCAAGAGCCTGCCGGAGGGCGAGGGCATGGGCGTCGCAATCGCGCAGGGACAGGAGCGCAACATGCCGACGTGGACGGCTTGCGTCGTTCACGTCGCGGTCGACGGCGAGGACATCACCGTCAAGAAAGTCTGGCAGACACTCGACTGCGGAACAGTCGTCCATCCGGACGGCGCGATGGCGCAGGCCGAGGGCGCGACGCTGTGGGGTTTGAGTCTCGCGCTGCACGAAGGCACGGAGTTCGAGAACGGCCATGTGAAGGCGAAGAATCTCGACTACTACAAGCCGCTGCGCATGGCCGATGTGCCGGAACTTGATCTGAAGTTTATCGATAACACCGAGTTTCCGATGGGCCTCGGCGAGCCGCCGCTGATCGCGGTGGCGCCTGCGGTTGGCAATGCGGTGTATGCGGCGACGGGTAAACGCGCCAGATCGTTGCCGATTCGGCTGGGATAAGTCGCAAGTATCGCGGCTAAAGCCGCTCCCACAGCAAAGTGGGAGGGGCTTCAGCCCCGATTCATTGAATTCCCGCGCCCAACCCCGATCTCCTTGGTTCGCGAATTTCCGGCCTCGCGCCGTCGCGCTACACTGACCGGCCGGCGCGCTCTCCGCGCCCAGCGACCGCTATGACTCTATCTGAACTCGTCAACGTATCGACGGCTGTGTCGAAGACTCGCAGCCGTCTCAAAAAGCGTGCCCTGCTCGGGGACTGCCTGCGTGCGGCTGGCTCACCCTCGCTGGTTGTGAACTACCTGTCCGGCACGCTGCCGCAGGGTCGCATCGGCGTCGGGCCGGCAATGGTTCGCGACGCGCTAAACGACAGCAAGCCGGGCGACGAGCAAGTACCACTGGCCGACGTCGACGCCTTGTTCACGACCATTGCAGATGCCTCGGGCAGCGGCTCCACGAAAGCGAAACGCGAGCTGCTCGCCGGCCTTTTTGGCCGCATCACCGACGACGAACGACGTTTCCTTGCCGGCCTGCTGACCGGCGAGATTCGCCAGGGTGCTCTCGAAGGCGTGCTGATCGAAGGGATCGCCGAGGCATCTGGCATCGAGACAGATCGGATTCGTCGTGCAGTCATGCTCGCCGCCGACCCCGCACCGGTCGCTGTCGCCGCGCTGGTCGACGGCGAACAGGCGCTCGACCAGTTCCGCGTCGAGCCGCTGAAGGCAATTCGGCCGATGCTTGCCCAGCCGAGCGAAAGCATCGCCGACGCCATGTCGGATCTCGGCACCGCGGCATTGCAGTACAAGATGGACGGCGCGCGCATCCAGGTGCACAAGCGCGGTGATGAGGTTCGCATCTTCACGCGGCAGCTCCACGACGTGACCTCACGTCTGCCCGAGATCGTCGACCGTGTTCGCGAGATGGCGGCCGACACGCTGATCCTCGACGGCGAAGCGATCGCGCTGGGCAAAGACAATCGCCCGCTTCCATTCCAGGTGACGATGCGGCGCTTCGGTCGCTCCAGTGATGTCGCCGACATGGTGAACAAGCTGCCGATGTCCGACTTTTACTTTGACTGCCTGTACGCCGACGGTGCGGAGCTCATCGACGAGCCGCTGTCGGAGCGACAGCGCGCGCTGGACACAGTCGTGCCGGAAGCCTCGCGAATTCCGCAGTGCATCAGCGACGACGAACGCGAAGCCGCCGAGTTTCTCGCCCGCGCGTTCGACGACGGACACGAAGGACTGATGGCAAAGTCGCTGACCAGCACCTACATGGCCGGCAATCGCGGTGCCGACTGGCGAAAGATCAAGCAAGTGCACACGCTCGACCTCGTCATCATCGCGGCCGAGTGGGGCAGCGGTCGCCGCAAAGGCTGGCTGTCCAACCTGCATCTCGCGGCCCGCGATGACGAGACTGACGAGTTCGTGATGCTGGGCAAGACCTTTAAAGGACTCACAGACAAAACGCTGAAATGGCAGACCGATGCCTTCCTCGAACGCGAAGTCTCGCGAGAGGAGCATGTCGTTCATGTCCGGCCGGAGCTCGTTGTCGAAATCGCGGTCAACGACATTCAGGAAAGCCAGCAGTATCCGGCGGGCATGGCGCTGCGCTTTGCGCGCGTTAAACGCTATCGCAAAGACAAAGCGCCGAACGAGGCGGATACGGTGAGTACGGTTCGGCAGCTCTTTGAGGCGGGCCGTGGATGAAAAATTTTCACCCCGCGACACAGCGCTGGTTCGCCGACAATTTCAAAGCGCCAACCGATGTGCAAGAGCAGGGCTGGGCGCGCATCGCGGAGAAGAAGAATGCGCTGCTCGTCGCGCCGACCGGCAGCGGAAAAACGCTGGCTGCGTTTCTCGCCGGAATCGACCGCATTGGCTCAGACGATGAACAGCCGGACGGCGTCAGCGTACTCTACGTGTCGCCGCTCAAAGCACTCGTCTACGACATCGAACGCAATTTGCGTGCACCACTCGTCGGCATTACGCGCGTCGCGGAGAAGCTCGACCTCAAGTTTCGCGAGCCGAGCATCGCGGTGCGCACGGGCGACACGCCGCAGCGCGAGCGCCAGCAGCAAATCAAACATCCGGCGGACATCATGGTCACGACGCCGGAGTCGCTGTATCTGATGCTGGGCAGCCGTGCTGCCGAGACCCTGAAGTCCGTGCACACGGTCATTGTCGACGAGATTCATGCGCTCGCCGGAACAAAGCGCGGCACGCATCTCGCATTATCGTTGGAGCGCCTGTCCGCGCTGAACGATGCGGACCCGCAGCGCATCGGACTGTCCGCAACCGCAAGGCCGCTGGATGCGATCGCCGGTTTTCTCGGCGGCGACCGGCCGGTCGATATCGTGGACTGTTCGGCACCGCCCAAGATCGATCTCACCGTGACGGTGCCAGTGCCCGACATGCAAAACCCGCCGACGCCGGACATGAAGAACGAGAAAGGTGGATCGATTCTCGGTGAGCTGTACTCGCGCGAAGTTGGTCGTCCGGAAGTCGAGCGCGGCATCTGGCCGTCGATCTATCCGGAACTGCTCGAAGCGATCCGAACGAATCGTTCGACGATCATCTTCGTCAACAGCCGGGGTCTCTGCGAACGACTCGCGCACAAACTGAACGAGCTCGCCGAGGAAGATCTCGTTCGCGCCCACCATGGCAGCGTGTCGCACGCGAAGCGGGCGGAAATCGAGGAAGGCTTAAAGCTAGGAACGATCCGCGGCATCGTCGCGACGAGCTCGCTCGAACTCGGTATCGACATGGGCGCGGTCGATCTCGTCCTGCTCGTCGAATCGCCGGGTTCGGTTGCGCGCGGGCTGCAGCGCGTCGGCCGCGCGGGTCACGGCGTCGGCGAGGTCAGTGTAGGGCGGCTGTATCCGAAGTACCGCGGTGATCTCCTCGAATCGGCGGTCGTCGCCGAGCGCATGAACAGCGCCGAGCTCGACGCGCTCGCGGTGCCGACCAACGTGCTGGACGTTCTGTCGCAGCAGATCGTTGCGCTGTGCTGCCGAGCGCCGCAGTCCGTGGAGGACATCGAAAAAATTGTGACCAGTGCGCGACCCTATCGCGAGCTCTCACGCACCGCGCTCGAGTCGGTGCTGGACATGCTGTCGGGTCGTTACCCGTCGGCGGATTTTGCTGATCTCAAACCGCTGTTGTCCTGGGACCGGAACACGGACGTGCTGTCGCCGCGACGCGGTGCCGAACTCGTGATGCGCATGAACGCGGGAACGATTCCGGATCGCGGCGCGTTTGGCGTACACATGGGCGAGGACGGTCCGCGCGTCGGCGAGCTCGACGAAGAGATGGTTTTCGAGACGCGAGTCGGCGACAACATCACGCTCGGTGCGAGCACGTGGCGGGTCGAGTCGATCACCCGCGATCGCGTCATCGTGTCGCCCGCGCCAGGCGAACCGGGGCGGCTGCCGTTCTGGCGAGGCGACGGACCGG
>CAWUHY010000021.1:0-23339 GCA_963922215.1 uncultured Gammaproteobacteria bacterium
ACGCCGATCAGCTTGCTTGCTTACGTGTTGCTCGCCACTCCGAAACAGAAGATCGGCGAAGAAGAATTGAAGCGGCAGATTGCAGTCACGATGAATCTCATGCGAGAGTTTCAATACTCGGAGCTCGTGACGCTGCCGGATATGAGCCCGGAAGCAATCATCGCACACGGCGAAAAAATGGGGGTGATTACCCGGTCGAAGCACGCGATCGGCGACGTCATTCACATGTCGGAAAAAACAGCCGTGCTCATGACCTACTTCCGGAACAACATCCTGCACCTGCTCGCTGTTCCTGCATCTGTCGCCAGCTGTTTTATCCAGGGCCGCGAGCTCGAGTTCAAGGAACTCCAGCGCCTTATCAAGCTGATCTATCCGTTCATGCGCAAGGAGCTGAACCTCAAGTGGCGGACGGAGGATGTCGACGACATCACGTTGAAAGCGATCGACGCACTACGGAATGTCGACCTGCTGACGCGCGGTTCCGTGCGCAAGATTGCCAAGCGCCCGCCGACCGGTTCTGCCAGCGCATTTCAACTCCTGATGCTGGGGCAAACGATGGTGCCGATGCTGCAGCGCTTCTATCTCGCGATCGCCGTTCTCGTGCGCAACGGGTCCGGAACGCTGACGCGCGTTCGCCTCGAACAGCTCTGCGAGCAGAGTGCCGAGCGCCTGTCGATGATCTACGGTCTGCACTCGCCGGACTTCTTTAACCGGTCGCTCTTTCATGACTACATCGCGAAATTGCAGTCGATCGATGTGATTCGCAAAAACGCTGACGGTAAGCTTGAGTTCGACGAAACACTGACAAGCATTGGCGCCGATGCGCGACTGGTTCTCGGCGAAGAGATTCGCCACAGTATCCTCTCGCTGACCGCCGCCGAAACCCCATCCGAGCAATGAAAGTTGCAGCCTTCTACCGATTTCTGGATCTGCGCGATCCGGAATCTTTTCGGGACGACCTGAAATCCGTTTGTGAAGAGCATGGTCTGCTCGGCACGGTCCTCGTTGCCAGCGAAGGCTTTAACGGCACGCTCGCAGGACCGGAGTCTGCGATCGTGCAAGCCCTTAAATGGATCGAGTCGACGCTCACGATCGAAGAGCCGCTGGAGCCACGCTGGACGGACGCCTCGGAGCCGCCATTCAGGCGCCTGCGCGTGAAGGTCAAGAAAGAGATCGTCACACTCGGTCGGGAAGGGCTGCGGCCGCACGATGGGACGGGCGAGTACGTCGACCCGGCTGACTGGAATGCACTGATTTCTCGTGACGACGTACTTCTGATCGACACACGCAATCACTATGAGGTTGAGGTTGGCACGTTTCCGCAGGCCGTGGATCCCGGCACGGACAGCTTTCGCGACTTCGTCAAGTTCGCCGAGTCACTCGCAGAAGAAGAGAAGAAGCGTCCCCTCGCGATGTTCTGCACCGGCGGAATACGCTGCGAGAAAGCGACCGCACTGATGCTCGAGCTTGGCTTCGAAGAGGTCTACCACTTGAAGGGCGGCGTCCTCGAATATTTAAGGCAAGTCCCGGACGACGAAAATCAGTGGCATGGCGAGTGCTTCGTGTTCGACACACGCGTCGCCGTCGACCGCGATCTTGCAGAGGGCGGCTACGTGCAATGCCATGCCTGTCGTCGCCCGCTGTCCAGCGACGATCTGGCCTCACCGGACTATGTCGAAGGCGTGTCCTGTCCGAAATGCATCGCGGAGCTCGACGACGAGCGCGCCGAACGACTGGCGGAGCGCCGCCGGCAGGTTGCTCTCGCCGAAGAGCGTGGCGAGCTGCACATCGGGCGAAGAGACGAAACGTCGACCTGAGGCTCAGGCGTCGAGGTCGGGGATCAGCTCGCTTTCCAGCGTGCTGATCATGTCTTTCAGCAGGAGTTTGCGTTTTTTCAGGCGGCGGATGCGCAGCTGATCGACGTTCGGGTCATGCTGGAGCTGGTCGATCAGAATATCGAGGTCACGATGACTCACGCGAAGTTCGCGCAGGCGTTCGTACTGCTTGAAGCATTCGGTCTCGACTTTGTCGGTCATGGCCCTTCGTCGGAGTCCCCGCCATCGTAAAGATGACCCCGGTCAGCGTTTTATCATGCTACCCGTCGTCGGGCAGCAGTGCCACCCAGTCCCGATCGGTCGGACCAATGACCAGGAAGTAGGGATTGAGGATATCGTCCTTCGTGTTGTAGCGGAGCGGCTTGCCATCGAATGTGACGACTGAACCACCGGCACTTTCCACGACGGCCTGCGCAGCCGCTGTATCCCACTCGGAGGTCAGCCCGAAGCGTGGATAGATGTCGGCACCGCCCTCCGCGACGATGCAAAATTTCAGCGAGCTGCCCATGGGCAACATGGCCGTCTCGCCGATCGCGTCGAGATAGCGCGCCGTTTCCGGGCTCTGGTGCGAGCGGCTGCCCACGACCCGAACCGGATTTTCGGACGCCTCTGCGACACGAATCGCGGACCGCTCACCATCCGCTGACCGGCGTTCTGCTCCAAGCTCATCATCGCCGACGTACGTCACCCCGGAAACCGGAACGTGTACGACCCCAAGAACTGGGCGACCGTCGTCAATTAGTGCAACGTTTACTGTAAATTCGCCGTTGCGCTTGACGAATTCTTTCGTGCCGTCCAGCGGATCGATGAGCCAGTAGCGCTGCCAGCGTTGGCGTTCATCGAAGCTCGCGAGACCGGACTCTTCCGAAATGATCGGCAGTCGTGGCGACAGGCTCTTCAGGCCCCGGGAGAGCACGTCCTGCGACGCGAGGTCTGCCTTTGTCAGGGGCGATTCGTCGCCCTTGCTTTCCACGTCAAAATCGGTGGCGTAGACTTTCAGGATTGCCCGACCGGCTTCCTCTGCCAAGGCCACTACCGGTTCGATGAAGTCACCATAGTTCATAATCTGTGCTCTTGAATTGTCGCGCGGAAGTATAGTGAAAAACGACCCCAAAGCCATGCTCGATAATTGCAGCACGCTTATGCTGGACATGGACGGCACAGTTCTGGATCTCGCCTACGACAATTACATGTGGCTGCAGCAAGTGCCGATGACGTACGCGCGGCGCAACAACCTGAGCGTTGAAGCGGCAAAGCACAAACTCTATTCACACATGCAGGAAACCCGCGGCAGCCTGAACTGGTACTGCCTCGACTACTGGAGCGAATTTCTGGGCTTCGATGTCGTCGAGCTGCACCGAACGGAAAATCACCGTATTGGATTTCTGCCAGGAGCTGAGGACTTTCTCGCGGAGGTCAGCGAGCGAGAGACTCGGGTCATTTTGGTAACGAATTCGCACCTCGATACCTTGAAGCTGAAAGACGAGGTGACGGAGCTGACGCGACATTTCGATCGCGTGTATTCGTCACACGAATTCGGCGAGCCGAAGGAAAGCCAGGCGTTCTGGCGGGCGCTTCGCGAGGAAGAAGGCTTCGATCCGGAACACTCGCTGTTCGTCGATGACAGCCATGCCGTGCTCGAGAGTGCGGAAACCTACGGTATCTCGATGCTCGTCAACGTCACCCGACCCGACACGTCGAAGCCCGAGCAGGATCGACGCCACTTTGCCGGTGTCGCCGAAGTCAGCTCCATGCTGTAGGGGGCGATTTCCCGCAGGAAGAGTTGCAGGCGACGAAAAAATGACGGCTATCGATCGCGGAACCCTTCGGATAGCAAGGATGCCTGGCTTCACTCCGTTCGCAGGTCCAGAGTCGCTCAGTCGACGCTGCCTCCCTCGACGCAGGCATCGTAGAGAAGCTTCTCGAGTTCGCCGGAATCACGCATATTCCTGACGAGGTCGAAGTGGCCGCCCACTCGGTAGTGAATGTGGGTGTTGTCCAGTGCCTCGAGTCGACGCGCGTGAATAGCATCCAGCCGGTTGTCGAGATCAACATAAATATCTGCTCGCTGATATTGCTGATTCTTCAGGTTCGGTTTGAGGTCCAGAAACCTGGTCTCGAGGCTCTTCAGCGAGTACAGCTTCTTGATCTTCCGCATCCATCGCCGATCCCAATATGCGAAACGCAGGCGCCTGTTCAAAAACGACTGCGGAGCGAATGCGATCACCCTGTCGGCGTTGATCATGTTGCCGACCAGTAACGCAGCGTATCCACCCATGGAATTCCCGATGCACACCGTCCTTTCACAGTCGACGGACCGCTTTACGTCTTCGACCTTTTCGACGATCGCTTCGATGCCGCGACCCAGACCGTTCAGCTCGGATTGATACCAGCACTGCGAAGAATCCCGAATGAACATGCGCTTCGCTGGCAGACGTTCGGTAATATTCAGGAATTCGTGACGCGGCATGCTGATCCCGTGATTCAAGCCGCCGAACGTAATCAATAGCGTGTCTCCCGGGCGGTCGACATCCGTTCTGAATGCGAGATCGCTGCTGACAAGGTCAAGATCATTGGCCATAAATTTTCGGGCTTTGCCGGGGGATAGAGTTCAGGCGAGTTCGATTGAACAAGCATTTTTCGGCGCTGCTGTCTGCGGGTGCAGACCGGCGGCGAACGAGCACAAAGTATAACTGACGCTTTTGTCGTCTAAAACGAATGTGCTCCGGCGAACTACGGAGAATCGACTTGAGGTTTCTTGTTTGTGTTGTCGCGGTCATACTCACCGCGCCGTCATCACCGCCGACTTTGGCTGACGAGCACGCGCCCGGCCCGAAGGCTGTCCTCATCACAGGCGCATCGACAGGCATTGGTCGCGCGACTGTCGAGCATCTCGCGGCGAAGGGATACTTCGTTTACGCAGGCGCCCGGCAACACGCAGACCTTGAGGCTCTAAACGAAATCGATAACGTCATGGCTGTTCGTCTTGACGTCACCGATCAGGAGCAGGTCGACGCTGCCGTCCGGTTAATCAGCAATCAGGGCCGGGGCCTTTGGGGGCTTGTGAACAACGCCGGCGTAAGCGTTTTCGCTCCTTTGACAAAAGCAGATCAGGAGGATGTCGAGTTCATCTTTGACGTGAATGTGTTCGGCGTTTTTCGGGTGACCAAGGCATTCGCCCCGATGATCATTGAGTCGAAGGGCCGCATCGTCAATATCAGCTCCATCTCCGGCGTATGGTCGGCTCCCATCGCCGGAGCGTATTCGGGTAGCAAACATGCGCTCGAGGCGATGACTGATGCACTCGCCTTAGAATTGCGCGAGCTGGGTGTGCATGTGGCCGCCGTCAATCCGGGCGGAGTTGCCTCGGCAGGCTTTTCCAAAGACTGCAAACGCATTCAGGATGACGCGGATGCCGACTGGGGACACCTCGAAGACATTCGTCAGTGGCGACTTGACCGATGCAAGACGGAGGCTGAATCGGGAAACCAGGGTGCAGCAGGTGACCCGAAAGCTGTCGCTGTTGCCATAGAGGACGCTTTATTCGAAGAACAACCGCGGCGTCGTTACCTCGTGGCATCGCAAACGGAAGCTGGTGAGACCATTGCCTGGGCGATCAGCGAGATGCTGGCTCTCAATGCGGGCTATGAGCAAAGCTACACCCGTGACGAGATTGTGCAGTTCATCGATCTGATCTGGCCCTACATGAGCGGTGAAAAGACCTGGGCAGATCAGGATGAAGAATGGGAGCTCCACGACCAATGGATCGAGAAAAGACTTCCCGATTCCGATCCTGCGCAGCGATGAGCGAGGGCAGCCCGCCGCGCTGCCGATCGAAAAGCAGCAGCCCTCCGCTAACTCCCCGAACGACGCCGCCGCTGTGGCGGACGTCCTGAGCGCTTGCGATCCTTGCGCGGTGCCGGACGCTTGAGCTCCGGCAGCAGGGCTACATCGAAGTTCGCGACCGGAATCTTGTGCCCAATGTAGTCTTCGATGTCGGGCAGTGACATCGCGTAGGACTCACAGCCAAAGCTGATCGCATCGCCGGTCGCGCCGGCGCGTGCGGTGCGGCCGATGCGGTGCACGTAGTCTTCCGCGTCCTGCGGCAGGTCATAGTTGATGACGTACTGCACGTCTGGAATGTGCAGGCCGCGGGAGGCGACGTCGGTGCCGACGAGCACGGCGAGTTCGCCTTTCTGGAACTGCATCAACATGCGTAATCGTTTTTTCTGCGGAACGTCGCCGGAAATCGCAGCGGCGTCGATGCCGTTGGCCGTGAGGTAGCCGAGTACGCGTTCCGCTTCACGCTTCATGTTTACAAAGACCATGATGCGGCCTTCGCCCATTTCGCGTATCAGCCCGACGAGCAGTGGCATCTTCTCCTTGTTCGACGGGAAGAAGATGGCCTGGCGGACGTTGTCCGCGGTGATCTTGTCCGGCTCGATTTGAACAAGCTCGGGGTCGTTCATGTGTTCGAACGCGAGTTCCATGACGCGGTGCGAGAGCGTTGCCGAGAACAGCATGTTGAGGCGCTGGTCGGGTGGCGGCAGGCGGCGCAACAGGTAGCGGATGTCCTTGATAAAGCCGAGGTCGAACATGCGATCTGCTTCGTCGAGTACGGCGACCTGTACCTTGTCGAGCGCGAACACGCCCTGCTTGTAATAGTCGATGATGCGGCCCGGCGTTCCGACGAGAATGCCGATGCCGTCTTCGATCGTCTTGCGCTGCTTCTCGTAGTCTGTGCCACCGAATGCGAGGCCGATCTTCATGCCTGTCGCTTTGCACAGCGGCTCCGCGTCGTTTGCAATTTGCACCGCGAGTTCGCGCGTGGGCGCGAGCATGAATGCACGGGGCTGTTGCTTCTCACTCGGCAGCGGATCGACGGTCAAAAGCTTCTGGAATGTGGCGATCAGGAACGCCGCAGTTTTGCCGGTGCCGGTCTGGGCCTGGCCGGCAACATCGTGACCCTTGATCGCAATCGGCAGCGTTTTCGCCTGGATCGGTGTGCAAAACTCGAACCCGGCGGCGCGAATGCCGTCCTGGATTTTTTCGTGCAGATTCAAAGAGTCGAACCTGAGATCACTCAGATGATTTTCAGACATAGTGTGGCCAGAAAAAGTGTGGTAAATACTTGCAAAATGATGCCGGAAGGGTTCAAATTACGGGCAATTCGACGCGACACTCGTCGCACGCGCCACTTTCCTTGAATCGATTCCAGTAAGAAACCGGACGAAGTCGGCATAAGCAGCGACATATTGCCTGAATGTACGGGCAGCGTCATCCATTTTTCCGTAAGCCTGATGTGTATGGGGATTCCAGATCGGGCTGCGCAATCTCATTTCAAGCGAAGCTTCATCTAAGAGGAGTGAACCAGTGAGCGACAAGATCGTCCACACGAGTGACAGTAATTTTGAAAACGATGTTCTGAAATCCGACAAGCCTGTGCTGCTGGACTTCTGGGCTGAATGGTGTGGGCCTTGCAAGATGATTGCGCCGCTGCTCGACGAAGCCGCGGACGGTTACGCCGACCGTCTGTCGATCGTAAAAATGAATATTGATGAAAATCCGAACACGCCCCAGAAGTTCGGTATTCGCAGCATTCCAACCCTGATGTTGTTCAAGGATGGAAACGTCGCTGCACAAAAGCTCGGCGCGATGTCAAAGTCGCAGCTGGATGAATTCCTGGAAAGTAATCTGTGAGAGGGTACTTGGGTAGCTCAACGAAAAGCCGACCAAAGCAGTCAGGCAACAAAACCAAAGGCAACGCCAACCGGCGTCGTCGCAGACGTTCACCGCAGGGCGAGTATCCGGAAGACGACGGCAACGTCGAAGTCATACCACCGGAGCAGCTGGAGCAAAGCAAGAACAGCATGAACCTGGCCGAGTTGAAGACTCGTCCAGCCGCTGATCTCGCCGAGCTTGGCACGAAACTCGGCCTCGAAAACCTCGCGCGTTCGCGCAAGCAGGACATCATCTTCTCCATCCTGAAGGCACATGCTGCCAACGGGGAAGATATCTACGGCGAGGGAACACTCGAAATCCTGCAGGACGGCTTCGGCTTCCTGCGTTCGGCCGACAGCTCTTATCTTGCAGGGCCTGACGACATCTACGTCAGCCCGAGCCAGATTCGTCGCTTCGCGCTGCGCACCGGCGACACCGTCTCCGGCCTGATTCGTCCGCCGAAAGACGGCGAGCGCTACTTCGCGCTGCTGAAAGTCGGCCAGATCAATCACGACGCGCCGGAGAATGCGCGGACCAAGGTTCTCTTTGAAAACCTCACGCCGCTGTTCCCGAAAGAGCGCCTCGTGCTCGAGCAGGGCAACGGCAGCACCGAAGACCTGACCGCTCGCATCATCGACATGGTTGCACCGATCGGTAAGGGCCAGCGCGGCCTGATCGTCTCGCCGCCGAAAGCCGGTAAGACGATGTTGCTGCAGAACATGGCATCCGCAATCTGTGCGAACACGCCGGACGTTGACCTGATCGTGCTGCTGATCGACGAGCGTCCGGAAGAAGTCACAGAGATGGAGCGCACGGTGCGCGGCGAAGTTGTCAGTTCAACCTTCGACGAGCCCGCCAGCCGTCATGTGCAGGTCGCGGAAATGGTCATCGAGAAAGCCAAGCGTCTCGTTGAGCACAAGCGCGACGTCGTCATTCTTCTCGACTCTATTACGCGTCTCGCGCGCGCCTACAACACCGTTGTTCCGTCCTCGGGCAAGGTGCTGACGGGTGGTGTCGACGCGAATGCCCTGCATCGTCCGAAGCGCTTCTTCGGTGCGGCACGCAACATCGAAGAGGGCGGCAGCCTGACGATTCTTGCGACCGCGCTGGTCGACACGGGCTCGAAGATGGACGAAGTGATTTACGAGGAATTCAAAGGCACCGGCAACATGGAGATCCACCTGGATCGCCGTATTGCCGAGAAGCGTGTATTCCCGGCGATCAACATCAACCGTTCCGGCACGCGTAAGGAAGAGTTGCTCACCGATCCGGACGAGCTGCAGAAGATGTGGGTGCTGCGCAAGGTGCTCCATCCGATGGACGAGCTCGCCGCGATCGAGTTCCTGCTGAACAAATTGCAGGACACGAAGACGAATACGCAGTTCTTCGAGGCGATGAAGCGCTAGACGCGACTTCAACAGCGAAAATAAGACCCCGTGGATCGCGAATGCGCCACGGGGTTTTTTTATTGCACGGGCTTGCCCTGTGCTTTTTCGAGCAGGCCGTACCATTCCTCGCGCGACAGGCTGACGGATGTCGCCTCGCAGGCCTCGCGCAGGCGCGCCGCTTTCGTTGTACCGACGACTGGCACGATTCTGGCGGGGTGCGCCAGCAGCCAGGCAAGCAGTATCGCGGTGAGAGAGACTGACTTCTGCTCGGCGAGGTGCTTTGCGAAGTCCGCAGCATCCCTGACGTGCTGAGGCGCGTCCTGCCCGGCGTTGTATAGCTGCCCTCCCGCGACCGGCGACCAGGCCTGTACGCTGATTCCCTGTCGGCGGCAAAAGTCGAGGGTGTTTGCCGAACCGGTATAGGTTTGCGTCGTGTTGACCTTGGCGCCGCCGGCAATCAGCTCGGCGTGCAGCAGGCTCAGCTGCAGCTGATTGACAACGAGCGGCATGCTAAGCCCTGTTTCTAAGAGCCGAATCTGTTCAGCATCGAAATTGCTGACGCCGAACGCGCGGACCTTGCCGCTCGCGACGAGCTCGTCGAAGGCGCGTCCGACCTCGTCGACGTCCATCAACAGATCCGGTCTGTGCAGCAGGAGGACGTCGATCTGTTCAATCCCGAGCCGCGTGAGCGAGCCTTCGACTGCGCGGACAATGTGATCGCGACTGAAGTCGTAGCGCGCGGGCCATTCGTCGCCGTAGGTGTCGCCCGGAAAGCGGATTCCGCATTTCGTCTGGATGATCATCCGCTGCCGCCAGTCGGGATGCGCGGACAGCACTCGTCCAAACAGCGCTTCGCTTTCACCGCCGCCGTAGATGTCGGCGTGGTCGAACAGCGTGATACCGAGCTCGAGCGCCGCGTCGATCAGCGCTTCGCGCTCCGCGTCGGAGTCGATGGTCGAGAAGTTCATACAACCGACGGCAATCGAGGAGCAGTCGAGTTCGAGTCCTGCGAGGCGTGTCATGCGATTTCTCTTTCAGGTTCGGGAATAAAAAAAGGCGAGACAGATGTCTCGCCTTCTTCGTGAATTGCCGTCTCGCTCAGAGCTTGACGATATTCTCGGCCTGCGGGCCTTTCTTGCCGTCGGTAATCGTGAATTCGACTTTCTGGCCTTCTGCGAGCGTCTTGAAGCCGTCGCCCGTGATTGCACTGAAGTGAACGAAAACGTCAGGTCCGCCTTCCTGTTCGATGAAGCCAAAACCTTTGGACTCGTTGAACCATTTGACGGTGCCGGTAACTGTAGACATGGTAAACCTCGTTTTTCCAAGTAGGTGTCCTTGCGGACGATAATGCTGAAATCCTGCTACTACTTATGGAACGGGTTGAACCACGTCTAGCGGCCCACGGGTCTGCATAAATATTAGACTGACTTTCAAGCTAGCCGGATTATAACCGTCGTCTGGCGGCTCCAGCGACACTTTTTCACGTTTTTTTTCGCAGTTGGACCGTTTTATTCGCGGGGTTCCGGGCGCAGATCGCGCACATAAAAGCCCTGTTCCTCGTCCGCCATCTGCTCGCGCCAGTCAATCCTGAGATTGTCCGGAAAGCCGTAGTCCGGGTCATAGCTGACGGTCACCGTGTCGGCATCCCACAGCGCTTTTTCAAGCAGGACGAAGAGATCTTCGATCGTCTTCGGTTCGGGTGGTTCGCTGCTGCCGTTGTGCTGCACGAACTGTGCGTATGCGAAGCTCTGCTCGCCGTCGCGGTCGATCACGACATAGGGTTCGCGGTAAGCCGGGAGACAAAAACAGTCGCGGTCGACGGTATACCGGACTGACGAGGGCTTCCGCCGCTCCCACATGTTTCGCGCGCGGTCGAAGGCCTCCTGTTCCGGCGTTGCAGCCGCCTCAACCGCGACCGGCTGTGTCGCAAGAATGTAGCCGCCGGCCGCAAAAATAATGAGCAGGAGGATGACGCCCGCGATCAGGGTCGCCGTCTGGAACTTCGGTTTGAGGCTTCGACGTGCCTTCATCGTTTACAGAACATAGTGCAGCAGGTTCGCTGTCGCACTCGCGAGAATGACCGTGAACGTGAGTGACATGCCGGTCACGCGAAACCGGAAATTTTCCCGACCCTGGCTGACGCCCCAGGCGTGCAGAACGCGTCCGATGAGCAGCGCCGCACCGAGAGCGTGAATCCACCAGCCGCTGCCGTACAGTGACTCCGTGAAGAACACCATGATCAGCGCGATGGGAACATACTCGGCAAAGTTCGCGTGGACGCGCATCGCGCGTTCGAGTTCCGCCTGGCCGCCGGCTCCGATAGCGACCTGCACTCGTCGGCGGACCCTGATTACACGGATTGACAGGTAGACGAACAGTGCTGCGAGCAGAGCGGCATAGATCGGAATCAGCATGGTCAGACGGCTCCTTCGGTCGGGATCAGGTACGTGTAAATCGGCAGGCTGCGACCCGGAATGCTACCGGATTCCCGCTCGCCGGTCCGACTGCAGCCGACCGCTTCGTAAAAGCCGCCCGCGTGCGGATCCGACTGGATCACAATGGCCCGAAAGCCCCGCTTTCTTGACTCGTTGACTGCATGTCCGAAGAGCAGCCGTCCGATGCCATGACCGAACCAGGCCGGGTCGACGAACAACGCTTCAACTTCGACCGTCTCGCCGTCCAGCAATTCGATTCCGTAGTAGCCGACGCAGGTTCCGTCGACGTCAATCTGAAAATAGTCGCGGACGTCCGGCCGGACCCGAAGCTCCTCGGCGCACTGTTCGATAAACGCGTCGTCGTAACCCCAGTGCGCCTTGGACCGCAAGGCCAGCGCTGTCAGCAACTCCGCATCGTCCGCGCCGGACTGTCGTATCGTCGGCGGCAAGATCAGCCGAGAACGACGTTGAAACGATACAGTGGCAGGCCGGTCGCTTCGTCTGTCGACTGCTCAGCGATCAGCAGCGCCTGCTGATCTTTCGAGAATCGCGCCATAATGATGTCGTCGGCGATCAGCGGATCGCCGGCGAAGTACATCTGCGTGGTCACACTCTTATGGTCGGGATGCGAGACCTTGTAATGGATGTGGCGACAGCGGACCGGCCCGTCCGCCGCCTGCGACAAAGCGTAGGGCGCCGGCAGGATGGTCTTGTATCCGTAGCCGCCCGATGCACCCGTCGTCAGGATTGCCCATCCCTGGAAATGCTCGTCGAGCTTCGCCGGATTCGGATCGTCCGGATGGTCGTAGCGGCCGTAGTGATTCGCCTGCCAGACATCGACGGTCGCGCCCTCAAGCGTCTCGCCGCGCGTGTTGAACACCTGTCCCCGTACGAGGATGCGCTCCCCGGTTGCCTCCTCGGTGTGGCCGTCGATCCGGGTGAGGTCCGCGTCGAGATCATCCTGGGCGTGCACCGGGTAGAACGGACCTTCCGTCTGCGACGGTGTGATGTCCGGCTCGGCGATCGCGGGGCTCGCCATTAGCGATCCGGCCGCGAGGCCTAGATTTCTTGCGAACTGGCGTCGTGTAACTGATTTCATCGTGCTCTCCTGCGCGCACGGTTGGTTTCACCATGCGCAGTTTGACGTCGCTAGCCGCCGAACAGGAAGTCGAAAACGCTGCCCAGTTTTGACTGGTCAGTCTTGTAGATTTCCGTGTAGCGACAGTTTGTGCAGGACACGGTCGTGAACTTCTTGTTCTGCACATCGAACAACTTGGAGAACATGCCGCCAGTCGCGCGGAACTGATCCGCCTCGAATTCCTCGTTGCTGCATTTGGCGCAGCGCCAGTTGCGATGACGCACGGTCAGGCTCCCCGGTTGAATGACCAACGATCATACACCGGAAACGGGCGCCCAAAGGCTCAACAGGCCGCTAGGGATGCTGCCAGCGATGTAGTGGAACAATGGTTCCAGCCGGAAATTCCTGCTGTTCGCGCGAAAGTTCGACGTAGCCGTCGGTGCCGGACAGGGCCGTGAAGTCGCCGGAAGTATTGGTCGTGACCGGTAACGCAAGAAGCTGACCCGCCGCATTCGACACGATGCGAGCTGGCAGGAAGCAGGTGAGGTCCGGTCGAAAATGGACGGGCTGGCCGAGCGATGCGAACTCCGGCGGAATCGGCGTGCCGCCCGAGGCTTCGTACAGCGCCGGTATGACGTACTGCCTGCAGCAAACCAGGGTCGACACGGGATTGCCGGGTAGCGCGAAGACGGCCTGCTTCTCGGGGCCGACGCCGAACCACATCGGTTTGCCGGGGCGCTGGCTGATGCGGTGAAACTTCACCTCGACGCCGAGCTCAGCCAGCACGTCCGGGACGAAATCCGCCTTGCCTTTCGAGACGCCGCCGCTCAGCACGAGGACGTCCGCACTCGCGAGCTGTTCGGCGATCGCCTCGCGCATTGCATCCGGATCATCACGCAGATGCAGATGCTCGGTGTCGGAAAATCCGTGCTGTTCGAGCATGGCGACGAGCGCGGGTCCGTTGGACAGGCGAATCTGGTGCGGCGCAATGTCCTGACCCGCGGGAACCAGTTCATTACCGGTCGAGATCACACGAATGACCGGCATTCTGCTGACCTCGACGTTCTCAAGACCCGCGGATTCCAGGATCGCGATGTCCGTCGGCTGGATGCGCTTTCCCGGTCGCAGCAAGACGCTGCCTTCCTTGTGATCGGAGCCGCGCGGATGCACATACTGGCGACGCTGTACGATCGTGCCGTCGACGATGTCCGCCGTCGTTTCGGTGACGAGCAGGTCCTCGACCGGAATCACGCAGTCCGCGTTCGTCGGCAGCGACGCGCCGGTCATGATCTCGATGCAGTGGTCTTCGGCGACGTCGAGCTCTGCGTCACCTGCGTGCTGAACACCGCCCAGTCGAAACGAGCGGGTTCCCTTGTCGTAGTCGGCATAGCGGATCGCAATGCCGTCCATCGTCACCCGGTCGAACGGCGGCTGGTCCCGTTCGGCGAAGACTTCCTGGCGAAGAATGCGTCCGGTCGCATGCCGGACGGGGCAGTTCGTCGCGTCCAATTTCTCGAGTGCCCGCGCGATCGCGGCGCGTGCCTCGACAACGGTGATCATCGTGCGTTTTCCCGCGCGATGGCGCGGTAGCCGATGTCCCGACGGTAGTAGATGCCGTCCCAGCAGATTGTCCTGACCGCATCATAGGCGGTTTCGGCAGCGTTGGAGACCGTGTCGCCAAGGCCGACGACGCAGAGCACGCGGCCGCCGGAGGTCTCGACCGACTCGCCAACCTGTGTCGTGCCTGCGTGGAAAACTTTCACGTTATCCGGCTCTGCTGTCGTCAGGCCGTGGATAGGTTTGCCTTTCGCGTAGCTCTCGGGGTAGCCGCCGGCGGCGAGGACGATGCCAAGACTCGCGCGCGGGTCCCACTCTGCCTGATAGTCGGGCAGGGTTCCGTCGAGAGTCGCGTTCAGGAGTTCAGCCAGGTCCGATTGCAGGCGCATAAGTATCGGCTGTGTTTCGGGATCGCCGAGCCGGCAATTGAATTCGATGACATTCGGCGTGCCGTCTTCCGCAATCATCAGGCCTGCATACAGGAATCCGCAGTACGGATGGCCGTCTGACCGCATGCCCTCGAGCGTAGGACGGATGACTTCGTCGAGGATGCGCTTTTCGATCGCGGCATCGACCACCGGTGCGGGCGAATAGGCCCCCATGCCGCCCGTGTTCGGTCCGACGTCGCCTTCGTCGCGAGCCTTGTGGTCCTGCGAGCTTGCCAGTGGCACGATCGTCTCGCCGTCGGTCACCACGATGAAACTCGCTTCCTCACCAGTGAGGCAGTCTTCGACGACGATGCGCGCGCCGGCATCGCCAAAGCGATTGCCTTCCAGCATGTCCCGTGCCGCAGACTCGGCCTCCTCAATGGTCGCAGCGACGACGACGCCCTTGCCGGCGGCGAGGCCGTCCGCCTTGATCACGATCGGCGCCCCGCGCTCGCGGATGTCGTCAAGCGCCGCATCAAGATCGGAGAACGTCTTCGACGCCGCGGTCGGAATGCCGTGTCGATGGAGAAAATCTTTCGTAAACGCTTTCGAGCCTTCCAGTTGCGAGGCAGCCTTGCTCGGGCCGAAACAACGCAGGCCGGCGGCCTCGAAGCGGTCGACGATGCCTGCGACGAGCGGTGCCTCAGGTCCAACGACGGTCAGGTCAACCGACTCCTTCTTGGCAAGCTCCAGCAGAGCGTCGAGGTCAGAAGCGTCGACCGCGCAGTTGCGCACGCCCGGTTCGAGATCGGTTCCGGCGTTGCCGGGCGCGACGAGAACGTCGGACGCCGACTGGCTGAGCTTCCATGCCAGGGCATGTTCGCGACCACCCGACCCAATGACCAGAATCTTCATCGGCCTGGTCGCCTAGTGTCTGAAGTGGCGCATGCCGGTGAAGACCATCGCCAGGCCGTGTTCGTTCGCCGCGGCGATGACTTCGTCGTCACGCATCGATCCGCCGGGCTGGATAATGGCGGAAATGCCGGTTTTCGCGGCCGCATCGATGCCGTCGCGAAACGGGAAGAACGCATCCGAGGCCATCACCGAACCTTTGACGCTCAGCCCTTCGTCGGCGGCCTTGATCGCCGCGATCTTCGTGCTGTAAACGCGGCTCATCTGGCCGGCGCCAACGCCGATCGTCATGCCGTCCTTGCAGAACACGATCGCATTCGATTTCACATACTTCGCCACCGTCCAGGCAAACAGCAGATCCTTGATCTGTTCGTCGGTGGGTTTGAGTTCGGTCACGACCTTGAGATCGTTTGCCGTGATACGTCCCTGATCGGAGCTTTGTACAAGCAGGCCGCCGGAGACCTTTTTGAACTCGAGTCCTGCGGCTGTTTCGCCGAATCCGCCGGTCTCGAGCACGCGGACGTTTTGCTTCGCCGAGGTCACATCGAGGGCCGACTGATCGACCTGCGGTGCAACGATCACTTCGACAAATTGCCGGTCGATAATTGCTGCTGCAGTTTTTTCGTCGAGCGGTCTGTTAAACGCAATGATGCCGCCGAATGCGGACGTCGGGTCCGTGGAGAAGGCCTTGTCATAGGCCTCGCCGATGCTGTCGGCGACAGCGACACCGCAGGGGTTTGCGTGCTTGACGATGACGCAGGCGGGTTCGGAGAACTGGCGGACGCATTCCAGAGCCGCGTCACTGTCGGCGATATTGTTGTACGACAGCGCCTTGCCCTGATGCTGTTTCGCCGCGGCGAGTGAACCCGGCGGTACCTTCTGGTCGCGGTAGAACGCCGCGTCCTGGTGCGGGTTTTCGCCGTAACGCAGGCGCTCGCTCATACGGCCTGAGTAAAGCATCGTTTCATGCAGCGGATCGTCGGCCAGAGAGTCGGAGAGGTAGCGCGTGATCGCCGTGTCGTACGACGCCGTATGCGCATAAGCTCGTGCCGCCAGTCGCCGCCGCATGTCGATCGTGACTTCGTCGTCCTCAAGTGCGGACAGGACCGAGTCGTAATCGTCCGGGCGAACCACAACGACCACACCGTCATGATTCTTCGAGGCGGCGCGAATCATTGCCGGGCCGCCAATGTCGATGTTTTCAATTGCGTCGTCGATCGTGGAGTCGGGGTTCGCGATCGTCTTCTCGAAGGGATAGAGATTGACGCACAACAGGTCGATCGGCTTGATCCCGTGTTCGTCCATCACGGCTTCATCGATTCCGCGCCGGCCGAGCAGGCCCCCGTGTATGACGGGATGCAGCGTCTTCACGCGACCGCCCATGATTTCGGGAAAGCCTGTTGTCTCGCTGACTTCATGCGCCTCGATTCCTGCCTCGCGCAGAATCCGGCACGTCCCACCCGTCGATATGATTTCGATACCCAGTGATCGAAGCCCGGACACGAACGGGACGAGCCCCGTCTTGTCGGAAACGCTCACGAGCGCACGTCGCACCTTGAACATGCTGGTCCTTTAACTGAGTTGATTCGGGCTGAGACGGAGCGCGAACACGCCTGCGCTACTGAATCAGCGAGTAGGTACGGAGCTTCTTACGGAGCGTTCCGCGATTGATTCCGAGTATGCCGGCGGCCTGGCTCTGGTTGCCGTCTGTGTAGTCCATGACGGCCCGGAACAGCGGCTTTTCGACTTCGCCCATCACGAGTTCGTAAAGATCGCCCGGGCGGTCGCCGTTGAGCGTCGCGAAGTAGTTATTCAGGGCGTCTTCCGTGTGCTTGCAAAGTGGCTTTTTGCTTTTTGGCGCTTTCAGCTCCGCGCGATTGTTTTGTTTCTTCTTGGCCACGTTCTGCAGTGCTCCCCAGCGTGCAAACAAATATTCCGTTTGCCGAAGAGGCTCATCGCAGCAACAAAAGTCACGCCGCTAAAGATGACGACATGTCCAGGCTGTCGAGACATTCTTTAACGATTCGAATCTGTTCTTGAGCGCTCTCGGCTCGCACTGCCTGATGTTTTTTATCGCCGCGGTACGCGAGCGTTTCGAAGTACCAGACAAGGTGCTTTCTTGCCACCCGAACCCCTTTCTTTTCCCCGTAAAACAGGTGCAGTTCGTTCAGGTGGCCGAGAATAATAGCACGCAAATCGCTTTTTTCCAGACGGTCGTTTGAAGGTGAATTTTTCAACGCAGCATTTAGTTCGGAGAAGATCCATGGCCGGCCCTGCGCGCCGCGGCCAATCATGATTCCATCTGCTTGGGTTAGGCGCATTACTTCAAGCGACTTCTCCAGACTTTTAATATCGCCGTTTGCGATTACCGGAATCGAGACGGCGGATTTTATGTCAGCAATTGTCTCGTATTCCGCGCTGCCGCCGTACTTGCATGCGCGCGTACGCCCGTGGATCGCAAGCGACTGAATTCCTGCATCTTCTGCGATACGGGCGATGCGTACACCGTTCTTGTGGTCAGGATCCCAGCCGGTGCGGGTCTTCAGAGTCACGGGGACGTCCACCGCGTTCACGACAGCATCGAGAATGCTGGCGACGAGCTTCTCGTCTTTCAGCAGCGCGGAGCCTGCCAGCTTGCGACACACCTTCTTGGCCGGACAGCCCATGTTGATGTCGACGATCTGCGCGCCACGCGCGACCACGGCTTTCGCTGCATGCGCGAGCATCGCCGGCTCGGAACCGGCGATCTGCACGGCAACGGGCGTCGCATCAAGATCGAGATCGAGGCGCTCGCGCGATTTCTGCGTTTCCCACAGCGAGGTGTCCGCCGTCGTCATCTCGGAGGTCGTCATCCCCGCCCCGAAATGCCGGCAGATCCGGCGAAACGGCTTGTCCGTGACACCGGCCATCGGCGCGAGCACAAACGGGCTCGGCAGCTCGTAGGGGCCAATCGTCAGAGGTTTTTGTGGAGCGTCGGTCATCGCGACGCGATTCTATCAGGCTGTTAGCGAAAATCCGCCATGGCGCAGCGCAGCTGGGACCCGTCTTCGCGGTAGCACGCATTGATGGAGTAGCCGACGGTGTCCGGTGACGGCGCATCGATGGGGATTTCTGCCTCGACCAGCTGTCCAGGGCCGACCATTTCTGCGCTAACCGATGCGTTGTCGAGGTAGGCGTCGGGCCCGACGACCAGGCTGCCAATGGTTTCCTGGTAGCGGTCGGTCAGCGACACGGTGATGATCGGGTAGGGCATCGGCTTGCTCGAGGTATTGCGCAGCTCGGACAAAATCGTCAGCAGCTGATCGCTGCCGTCTGTCGCGCCCTGCGTTCTCTCAATCGTCCACTGGCTGACGTCCCAGTCCGGCTTCAGCGGCATGCCAAGGGTTTCGTAGACCGGCCCGAGGATGGCAAACATGGACGGATCGGTCGCGAGCTGTTCGCGTCGCTGGTGTACGGCCTGCAAGATGAGTCCGAGTGCGAGAACTGCGGCGAGGATGCCAAAGCCGACAAGCTTGTTTTTGCTCTGCGGCTGCGCTTCGGTCGCTGCGCCGATGACAACTGATCCCTCGGGAACGGGTCCGTCCGCCTCGTCCATCGTGACGTGGTGCGAGCCGGTTTCCATCTGCAGGATTTTTTCTTCGATCAGGCTCTCGCCCTGCATCGTGATGCTGCTGACCGATAACGGATCTTCCGATTCCTCGTAGACGATCGTCGACGTGAAGCCGTCCTCGTCCTCGCGGGCGATCGACAGCAGATCCTGGTCGATCAGCATGTTGATCGTCTGTTCTTCCTCCGACTGCGGCGGAATGTCGAACTCGTCTTCCGCTTTTTCCTCGCCGGGGTTCAGGATGACCGGCAGGTCGGAATCGTCGTGCTCCGGATCCTCTTCGCCTTCATCGACCAGGCCCTCGTCATCCGGGTCGAGAATGCTCGACAGGTCAACAGGCTCCTCGTCGGCATTGTCTGCTTCGAGCTCTGAAGGCTCCGCCGCTATCGAGTCGTCAGCTTCGTTCTCCGCGTGGTCATCGCCTTGATCGTCGGCCGTATCACCTTCGTGCGTGTCGTCGCTGCCCTGCGTCGCCCAGTCCGGAAGGTCGTCGTCGGCTTCGTCATCTGCGACCAGTTCGACGGCCTCGCCATCGCTCGCGGGCTGCGCATCGTCGTCGCCATCCGACAGCTCGAGTGCAGCCTCGTCGTCGTGTTCGGCGTGAATCTCGGCTTCGCCTTCCGAGGAGTGCTGGTCCACATTATCGTCGCCGGCCTCAAGCATCTCGGATTGTTCGTCGTCGCCTGCGGCCTGTTCCTCGCCGCCGATCTCGGCAAGCTCGCCCCAGTCGTCGCCTGCCGCGTCGTCGGTCGAATCCGGCTCGCCACCATCGTTCACGTCATCGGCGTCAGACGGTTTGGCGTCCGACAAGAGTCCATCGAATTCATTCAGCAGTTGCTGCCATTCGTCCGGATCACCGAGTGTGACGTTGGCCGGCAGTTCGTCTTCTTCCGCTTGGGCTGACTCTTCGGCGGCCTCGTCCGGCAGGGCAGCGTAGCCGTTAACGTCATCGTCCTCGTTATCGAGGAAATCGTCCGGCAGCGGCGTGTTGTCGTCGAAGCGCAGTTCTTCGCGAACGGGTTTGGTTGTTTCGGCAGCGCTTGCGGATGCTGCTTCGGGTTCCGGCCATTCGTCAACGACCGTTTCACCCGCCGACTCCTCGAGCACAGCGTCGACGGGCGTGTCGGAGCTGTGCAGCAATTCATCGACGTGTGTTGCTGACGGGTGGAAGATGTCTTTCGGCGCAACCGGTTGTTCGTCGAGCGTTCCGTAGAACGATTCGTTGCCGGTCGGCGTCGCGCTGTCTTCGGCGAAGACGTCGGCCACGTTGGCATCGATATCGACCATCGTTTCACGGTGGGAGTCTGTCTCGCTTTCGTCTGTTCCGCGCAGGTCGGTCGTTGCCGGCACGTCGTCCGCTGCAGAGTCTTCGCCGGCGGCCTTCGCGTCCTGTTCGGCGCGGTATCGTTCGACGTCGCCAACGAAAAAGGCATTCGTCACTTCGGGGTCGGTCAGGAGATCGGTCTCGGAGGACGTGTCCTCGGGCACTTCGTCGACGGCTTCCTCGTCGTCATCAAGAACGCGCCACTCGACGCCGGTGTCCTCGATGCGGATGTCTTCGCCGGCCAGTTGGTCCAGCGTCTTCAAGAGAGCTGCGCTTTGCTCGGCGGAGATACTCTTCGGAATCGTCGATCCCTGCAGCTCGTCGGCCTCGTCGGGCTCGGGCTTCAGTTCAGGGATTGCGGGCGCACGCCGTTTCGGCTTTTCTTCTGACAGGAAATCGAGCGAGTTAAACGCGTGTCCGCAGCTGCCGCAGCGAACCATGCCGGCGGCAACCTTGAGCACATCGGCCGTGACTCGAAAAGCCGACTCGCATTCGGGGCATTGCGTATACACAACTCACTCTTTAGTGTCGCGTTCCTGTCAGCCGGACCCAGGTTTGTCCTTCCTGTGAGCGGCTTTGAGGCTCGTCAAACGAAATCCAGTCCTCGTAAGCTTTACGGACGCTTACGGCCTGTTCCTGAAGTATTCCTGATAATGCCAGTCTACCCCCGCTTTTGACATATTCTGAGATGTGGTTCGCAAGTTCGGCCAAAGGTCCGGCCAGAATATTGGCGACGACGACGTCGTAGGGGCCCGGAGGCACGTCATCCGGCGGATAGAGCTCCAGGGACACGCTGTTTCGCCGTGCGTTGTCGGCGCTCGCCGTCAGGGCCTGGGGGTCGATGTCTGTGCCGCAGCCGGACGTGGCACCGAGTTTCAACGCGGCAATGGCGAGGATTCCGGATCCGCAGCCGAAATCCAGAACGGTTTTGCCGGAGAGTGGCTCGGCGTCCAGCCATTCGAGACACATCGCTGTCGTCGGGTGCGTGCCTGTCCCGAATGCGAGTCCGGGGTCTAAAGAGACGACGATGCTGTCGTCATCGGGTGGATCCATGTCGCCGGGGCAAACGACGAGGCGACGGCCGAAACGCATCGGCGAGAAGTCCTTCAGCCATTCGCGCTCCCACGCGCGATCGCCGAGCATTTCGATGTCGCAGGGGGGCGGCTCTCCGAGGTCGAATTCCTTCGCGATCGCTGTCGGCAGCGACGCGAGATCGGCGTTGGCGTCGAAGAGGGCGGTCAGGACCGTGCTGGACCACAGCGGCGTTTCACCAACGCCCGGCTCGAGAACGGGATCGTCACCTGCGTCGCTGAGTGTGACCGACAGGGCGCCGGCTTCCTCGACGACGCGCTCGACCCGCTCGTGGTCGAGTTCGCCAAGTCGGATAACGAACTGCTGCCAGCGGGTGCTCACGGCGTCCCGCGCTCTCGGCTACTTGAGGCCGAGACGTTTTTCCAGGTAATGAATGTCCGTGCCGCCGGCCTGGAATGCTGCATGCTGGAAAATCTCCTGGTGCAGCGGGACGTTCGTCTTGATGCCTTCAACGACCAGTTCAGACAGCGCCGTCTTCATGCGCGCGAACGCCGCATTGCGATCCTGACCGTGCGTAATCAGCTTGCCGATCATCGAGTCATAGAACGGCGGAACCTTGTAGCCGCTGTAGACGTGGCTGTCGAGACGCACGCCCGGGCCGCCCGGCGCGTGCCAGACGCTGACCAGTCCGGGTGATGGCATGAACGTCTTTGGATCTTCAGCATTGATCCGGCATTCGATTGCATGACCCTGGATCTTGACGTCTTCCTGCTTGATCGACAGTTTTTCGCCGCTCGCGATCCTGAGCTGTTCCCGAACCAGGTCGACGCCGGTGATCATCTCTGTGACCGGATGTTCGACCTGCAGGCGTGTGTTCATCTCGATGAAGTAGAACTCGCCGTTCTCGTAGAGGAACTCAAACGTGCCGGCACTGCGATAACCGATTTCGAGGCAGGCATTGACGCAGCGTTTCCCGATGCGCTCGCGCTGTTCCTCAGTAATTCCCGGCGCCGGCGCTTCTTCGATGACCTTCTGGTGGCGACGCTGCATCGAGCAGTCGCGCTCGCCGAGGTGCACGGCATTGCCCTGGCCGTCGGCGATCAGCTGAAATTCCACGTGACGCGGCGTCTCGAGGAATTTCTCCATGTACACGACGTCGTTGCCGAACGCGGACCGGGCCTCAGCCTTGGTGACCGTGATCGCCGCGATCAGCGAGGCTTCCGAGTGCACCACGCGCATGCCGCGACCACCGCCACCGCCGGAGGCCTTGATGATGATCGGGTAGCCGATGTCGCGTGCGAGCCGTAAGTTCTCGTCGTTGTCCTCACCGAGCGGTCCGTCCGATCCCGGGACGCAGGGTACGCCGGCAGCCTTCATCGCCTGGATCGCCGACACCTTGTCACCCATCAGGCGGATGGCCGACGCCGGCGGTCCGACGAAGGTAAAGCCGGATGTTTCAACCCGTTCCGCGAAATCCGCATTTTCAGACAGGAAGCCGTAGCCGGGGTGTATGGCGACTGCGTCCGTCACCTCGGCCGCCGAGATGATGGCAGGCATGTTGAGGTAGCTGTCCGTTGACTGCGGCGGGCCGATGCAGACGGTCTCGTCGGCGAGCAGGACGTGTTTGAGGTTGTTGTCGGCGCTGGAGTGCACGGCAACGGTTTTGATGCCCATCTCACGGCACGCTCGCAAAATTCGGAGCGCGATCTCACCGCGATTGGCGATTACGATTTTATCGAGCATGGCGGGCTCAGTCGCCGGCGCGTTGGTCGATTACAAACAGCGTCTGGCCGTATTCAACGGGCTCGCCGTTCTGGACCTTGATGGACTTGATCACGCCGGACACTTCCGCCTCGATCTGGTTCATCATCTTCATGGCCTCGATGATGCAGAGCGTGTCGCCTTCGTTGACGCGATCACCGACCTGCACATACGGCGAGGCGCCCGGCGACGAGGCGGAATAGAACGTGCCGACCATCGGGGCCGGTACTGCCGTGCCGGACTCTTCTTCTCCGCCCGATGCTGCAGGGGCAGACGATCCGCCGTCCGACGCTGCCTGCGCGGGCGGTGGAGCCGCTGCCG
>CAWUHY010000022.1:0-22783 GCA_963922215.1 uncultured Gammaproteobacteria bacterium
GGACGTTTTGGGTTCCTGCAACAAAGCCCATTGAGTTATGCCTATCACCTGGACGCGACGGCCTACGCAGGGCTCTTGCGGCAGCAGGCTGAAGGCGACGGTGTGCAGCGCATCGAAGGACGGATCGTCGACGTCAGACTTGCGGAGTCGGGCGATATCTCCGCTGTCGTTCTGGAGTCCGGTCAAAGTGTGGAGGGCGACCTCTTTATCGACTGCAGCGGTTTTGTCAGCCTGCTGTTGGGCAAGACCCTGGAGACGGAATTCGAGGACTGGACGCACTGGTTGCCCTGCGACCGTGCCGTTGCGGTACAGACCGCCGCGACCAGCGACCCGATCCCATACACGCGTTCGATCGCCCGTGACAGCGGCTGGCAATGGCGAATTCCGTTGCAGACACGCGTCGGCAACGGACTGGTCTACTGCAGCGAGTTTATGAGTGACGATGAGGCGCGTGAGACGCTGCTCCGCCACGTCGACGGCGAGCTGCTGACGGAGCCGCGGCAGCTGCGCTTTCGCACCGGGCAGCGCAAACAGCACTGGAACCGGAATTGCATCGGGCTTGGCCTGGCCGCCGGATTCCTCGAACCGCTCGAGTCCACCAGCATTCACCTGATCCAGCGCGGCGTTATCCGGCTGATGCAGATGTTCCCTTACAGCGGCATTACCGACAGCGATCGAACCGAATTCAATCGTCAGATGGACACCGAATTCCGCTTTATCCGTGACTTCATCATTCTTCACTATCACGTCACGGAACGGGAGGACACGGACTTCTGGCGTCGTTGCCGGCGGATGGACATCCCCGAGAGTCTTCAGCATCGCCTGGACCTCTTTCGCGAGACCGGACGGGTGTTCGAAACCGAGCTCGACATCTTTCGGGAAAACAGCTGGACCCAGGTCATGCTCGGTCAGGGGATCGAGCCGCAAAGCTACCACCACATCGTTGACATGATGAGCGAGCAGGAGCTACGTCAGTTCATGACGGCCCAGCGTGAGCGTGTCGAGACGACAATCGGGCAGCTGCCGACACACCGGGAATTCATCAGCCGCTTCTGTCCGACCGAGGCGGCGTAGGGCCCCTCACTCGCATGGCCGGCCTGAGGGTCGGCTTTGGACTGTCCTGGTTCGTCGAAATCCTTGCGACAGTGGCATCTGCGTGACGGTCGAATCGTAGCTGCGATCACATCCGTTCTTTGAGAAAGCGCATGAGCTGATGAAGCTCCGATGCCGATAACTTGCCCATGACGTCCTGCAGATCAGACGGCAGATGTTCGCCCGGATCGCCGTTTGACTGAAACGCGAAATGGTCGAAGAAGGATTGCCAGATTTCTTTTTGCTCTTTCGGTAACCCGGACATCATCGCCATGCAGTGGATCATCGCGAGAATGGGTTTGTACTGCACGTTGTTCGTATTCCACCAGTAGTTCGCGAGAATGTTCAGCGAGTCCAATGACTCAACGCCGTGCCACCAGAGTATCGGGATGTAAATGGCGTCGCCGGGCTCCAGGACGGCTTCCTGTGCCGACTCCAGCGCTTGCCGGAATTTCGGGAATTTCTCGAAGTCCGGATCGCGCAAGTCGACTGTGCTAATCGGTGAGCCGCCAGGCGTCCTCAACAAGGGTCCGATGTACAGGTTGCGTACTTCGTCTGGCGGAAACACGGTGAATCGACGGCGCCCGCTGATCACAGCGGCGATGTTGTGGTTGTTGTCGAAGTGCGGCGCAACGATTGAGCGATTGCTGATCCAGATGCGCGGCGCGACGGCTTCATCCAGAAGGGGCATTGGATTCTGGCGAACGAAGTCAGGCAGAGCATCGGGAGTGTGCATGGCTTGCAGGGCGATCGACGGCGGAGCGGGGCTCTCCGCAAGCGACACGAGAGTATCGAGCGCACTACTGATCGACACTTTCTCGAACCCGAAATTGAACGAACGGTAGTCGTCCGAATAAAAGAAGCGGCCGTCGATCCCGGGCGGTCCGACCATCGCGTTAATTTCGATCCCGGGGTCAAGTCCCTTGACGTAATCGACGACACTTGCGTTGGGCCCTCGTGCCGCGTCAACCGCCGGCCAGTCGCGAAGAAGGCCGCGGAGAACAACCGGAGTGCCGGCTGGCAGGATCTCGTTCTCGAAAACCGATCGGTCCGTGCTGTTCAGCTCTTCGAGTGGCTTCAAATCGATTCCCTGTCGGCCCCATCCACCTGAGATATTGATTTATCGGACGATGAACGATTAACTGTGAAAAGCGACCAACCGCCGCTCGACCTCTACAGAGTAGCGCCGAAGGCAAAAGGATCAAACCCCCGTGCGCAACGTCAGGAATATTGCCTTCACAGCGATCACGACCGTGCTGGTCCCTTTGCTGTTCTTCGTCCTGCTGGAATTCGGACTCATCATTGCCGGTGTCGGCAAGTCCTACGATTTTTTCCTGAACGTCGATATCGACGGAGAGCACTATTTTCAGGAGAACCCGGATTTTGCCGACCAGTTCTATCCGGAGTCGCTGGACATCCGTCCTCGCGAAAGTACGTTCGCGGCAGAAAATTCCGCGGACACGATCCGTGTCTACATTCTTGGCGGGTCGGCCGCCCTCGGATTCCCGCATGACAATCACGGACTCGACCGCCTGTTGGAAGCACAGCTTCGAGCCATGCTTCCGGCGCAAAACGTCGAGATCATCAACACGGCGATGACGTCCGTCAACTCTCACGTCGTCTACGCGGTCGCAAATTCAATTCCCGCCAACTCTGCCGATTACGCCGTGATCCTGATGGGCAACAATGAAGTGGTAGGTCCCTATGGTCCCGGTACGCTCAACAAAGGTTTTCTTGAAAGCATTTCCGTTATTCGCAGCATTCAGGCCCTGAAACGCACACGGATCGGACAGTCGCTTTCTGCGCTTGTCGCATCAGCCCGGTCGTCGGATGCACGCGAAGAACTCAGGTGGCAAGGCATGCAAATGTTCTCCGACCAGGGAATTGCGCATGACGATCCGCGAATGGACAGCGTCTACGGCCACTACGCGGACAATCTGACAAGCATCATCGACACGCTGCAGGGCAAAGGCATCCACGTCGTGCTTTCGTCGGTGCCCGTGAATGTCCGCCACTCGGCGCCCTTCCTGTCGGAACACGGCTCCTCCCTGACGTCTGCATCATTGGAAAACTGGCGTACTCTCAATCTTCGCGGCATCGCAAGCGAGGCCAACGGTAATCTCGATGATGCGGTGAACCGATTCAAAGAAGCGATAGCGATCGATCCTGACTACGCCGATACGCACTTTCGGCTCGCGTCGGTGCTGGAGCGCAAAGGCGACTTCGATGCGGCAAAACTGCATTATCAAAAAGCTCTCGATCTCGATGCCCTGCGCTTTCGAGCCGACACGAAAATTAACGAAATTGTCGGGGAGGTCGCACACACCAGCGACAAAAATGCGTTCAGCTTCGTCGATAGCGTAGAGGCGTTTGAACGCGCTGGCGCCCCCGTTCAACCTGGCTGGAATCTGTTCCTCGAGCACGTGCATTTTTCCTTTTCCGGCAACCATGTATTGGCGACGGAGCTCGCTGGCGCAATTGCTCGAAATGCCAATGACACTGCGAGCGACGAGGCCCTCCCGCCAGCGGAAGTCGTTCGGCGCGTCGGATTCCCGAACTACGACACATACAGCGAAATCCAGACGCTGCAGGAGATGATCAAGCATCCACCGTTTCCGGGACAAAGCAATTATCCGGAGCTGCAGGCTGCATTAAACGGTGTGCAGACACGTGTCACGCGGGCGCTTGGCGCACCCGAGGAAATCATCCGGCAGAGAGAGACCCTCGTTTCCGAACAACTGGCCGACTGGAAAATCCATTTCGAGCTTGCCGTCTTACACGAACGACTTGGCAACCGCGCCGCCATGTATCGAAACCTGAACAGCGTGCTGAAGCTCTACCCGCACAACCGTGAGACTTACATGAAACTTGCCGAGGCAAAGAGCAACGAGGGCCAGTGGCTGGAGGTCATCGGCTTACTCGAAAAATCGCTGCACTACGCGAGACAGGATGCGGCGAAGGTTTCTGAGACTCTCGTCTGGCTTGGCGTAGCACACCTTCGGCGCGCGGATTTCAGGAAAGCGACAGAGTTGCTGAGCGAGGTTATCGACGAGTATCCGGGACAATCCGTCCAGGTACTCAGAGCTTACGGCCAGCTTGTCAGTCTCGCGCGGAAGCGGAATGCGCTGGGCGATCTCGATCGATATGCACGAGGCGTTCAACGCTATGCCAGGACTCTCATCGAAAGTGGCAAAGCGGATGACCTCCCCGGACTGAACCAGAGAGTGGCGCAAATCCTCGTGGCCGGCGGCTACGTGGAGGACGCGAGGGAATGGGCGCAGGCAACAGAATAGTGAGCACGTCCTACATCCTCGGTCTTTCTGCGTACTACCACGACAGCGCCGCGGCCCTCTTGAAAGACGGTGAGCTTGTCGCAGCTGCCCAGCAGGAGCGATTCTCCCGAAAAAAACACGATGCCGGATTTCCAGGAGACGCGATCCGGTACTGCCTCAAATCGCAATCAATCAATCTTGACGATATCGATCGAATCGTCTTTTACGACAAGCCACTGCTGAAGTTCGAGCGACTGCTGGAGACCTACCTCAGCTACGCACCCAGAGGCTTTCGATCGTTTTGCGCAGCGATGCCGGTCTGGCTGAAGGAAAAACTGTATCTAAAGAGCGTACTTCGACAGGAACTCTGCGAGATCGGGCAGTGCACGTCGAAAGAGCTCCCGCGTCTTCTGTTCACCGAACACCACAAATCGCATGCGGCGTCTGCTTACTACTTCAGCCCGTTCTATAGTGCTGCTGTACTGTGCCTCGACGGTGTCGGTGAATGGGCCACAACCTCCGCATGGCTCGGTCGCGGCGCTTCATTGAAGCCACTCTGGGAAGTGCAGTTTCCACACTCGCTCGGCCTTCTCTACTCTGCATTTACCTACTATGCCGGTTTTCGCGTGAACTCCGGCGAGTACAAGTTGATGGGCCTCGCGCCGTATGGCGAACCACGTTTTGCTGAAACTATTTTCGACAAGCTCATCGACCTGAAGCACGACGGGAGCTTTCGTCTGGACATGCAGTACTTTGACTACTGCACGGGCCTGACGATGACAAACGAGCGATTCCATACGTTGTTCGGTGGCCCTCCGCGGCAGCCGGAAACCGAGTTGACACAACGGGACATGGATATTGCGGCCTCCATCCAGGTAGTAACGGAGGAGGTTGTTATGCGCCTTGCCCGGACACTACAAGAAGAGACGGGCGAGTCGCGCCTGTGTCTTGCCGGAGGCGTCGCATTGAATTGTGTAGCGAACGGTCGGCTGCTGCGAGAAGGTCCGTTTGACGAAATCTGGATTCAGCCCGCCGCTGGCGACGCCGGGGGCGCGGTCGGTGCGGCTGCAGTGGTCTGGCACGAATACGATCAGCAGCCTCGACAACCCGTCAATGGCGTCGACGATCGTATGGGCGGCTCCTATCTTGGACCAGCGTTTTCAGATCAGGAAATTTCCCGCGCCCTCGATCAGTTTGGCGCTCGGTATACAAAACTCGACGACGAGACATTGTTTGCCCGAACGGCGGAACAGATTGCAAACGGGAAAGTCATTGGCTGGTTCCAGGGGCGGATGGAGTTCGGTCCCCGAGCGCTTGGTGCTCGTTCGATTCTCGGCGACCCGCGCGATGCGACGATGCAGTCAACAATGAACCTGAAGATCAAGTATCGTGAGTCGTTTCGCCCTTTCGCTCCGGCAGTTCTCGCTGAACGTTCGAGCGATTATTTCGAACTACCGGCCCCCAGCCCCTACATGCTCATCGTTGCGCCCGTGTCCGAATCGTTGCGAACAGACATCGCGAACGACACACAGCAACTGACCGGACTTGAGCAACTCAGTCTCGCGCGTTCAACACTTCCCGCCATTACACATGTCGATTACTCAGCCCGTGTGCAGACCGTTCATGAACAGGGTAATGCGCGGTTCTATTCCTTACTCAAAGAGTTTGAGCGGCTAACCGGCTGCGGCGTCCTGATCAATACCTCCTTTAACGTCCGCGGCGAACCGGTTGTCTGCACACCCGAGGACGCCTACCGCTGCTTCATGCGGACAGAGATGGATTGCCTCGTGATCGGCAACCTGGCGCTCGATAAACAGGAGCAACCTGTGTTCGAGCACGCGGCCCGCGAACCTCGCGCCTTTGAGCTGGACTGACATGACCGGAAGCCCATCTATTCCAGAGTTGGATCGTCGCGGCCTCCGGCAATTCGGATTAACGACAGGCGCAGCTGTGGTTTTCATCTTCGGCGGGATGATCCCCTGGCTGTTTGATTTCCCGTGGCCAGCCTGGCCCTGGGCTATCGCCGGCGTTTTCTGGGTGCTGGCGCTAATCGAGCCGCTGTGGTTGCGTCCAATCTACCGTGCCTGGATGCGCTTCGGGCAGCTCGCGGGACGGGTGATGACACCTCTCGTTCTTGGTATTGTGTTTTTCCTGATGATCACGCCGTTCGGTTGGCTTCGTCGCCGCTTGGGAAATGACCCATTGCGAAGAACGCTCGATCCGCAGCAAGAGAGCTACCGGGTCAAGAGCGTCGAAAGCCCACGGGAAAAACTGGAGCGACCTTTCTGATGCTGGAATTCTTGTCGGACCTGTGGGACTTCATGCGCGAACGCAAGAAACTGTGGCTCGCTCCGATTATCCTGGTGTTGATCCTGCTGGGTGCTCTTCTCGTTTTCGCACAAGGATCATCGCTCGCGCCTTTCATCTACACCCTGTTCTAAAAAAAAAGGCCCGCAGCATGCTGCTGCGGGCCTTCGTTTCGCGACGTGTCGCTTCTCTAACGTTTCACGAAGTTGTATTCCCAGTAGCCAGGTCCAAAGTTGATTCGGACCGTCATACTGTCGCCGACGATTTCGACAACTTCGTAGGTGACGTTTTCAGGCGTGTTCGCCGGGTCATCCAGTTCCGCGCCATTGACGACTTTAGCAAGGCCAAGGTGCGAACCGGTCCCGACCAGCGACAGGGAATTTCCGCTGTCGCCGAGCAGCCATCCACCCTCCGAGCTACCGTCGTGCGGGGCAACCGGCGTGGAGCAGCCTTCGGCCATGACAGTGCCCTGCCAGGGCTCGACCCATGTGTCTCCACCCTGGAAGTTCTGGAAGGTTCCGTCACCACCGAAGTGGTAGACATCGTCGAACCAGCAGGCACGAGGACCGGTTGGTCCTGTGTCGGAGATGCTGAACCATGAGGTGTCGCCAGCGGCTGGCCCGACACCGGCGAATGTCAGTGCCCAGTTTCCGACAACGGGGTCGGCAGATACTCGGCTCAGTCTGTATTCC
This sequence comes from uncultured Gammaproteobacteria bacterium, assembly GCA_963922215.1. Classification (GTDB taxonomy): domain Bacteria; phylum Pseudomonadota; class Gammaproteobacteria; order Steroidobacterales; family Woeseiaceae; genus UBA1847. Next base: position 7,364 of record CAWUHY010000022.1, read on the forward strand.
CAGTATCCCGGCCCGAAGTTGATTCGGAGCGTCAGCGCATCGCCGATCAGCTCAACCACTTCGTAGGTCACCGTATCCGGTGTGTCGGCCGGCGACGCCAGTTCGGCACCGTTAATCACTTTCGCGAGTCCCACGAATGCGCCAAGACCTGTCAGCTTCAAGGTTCCGGCCGTTTCGTCGTACTCGTAGATCGCATTATTGCTTCCGTCGTGCGGTGCAACCGGGGCAGCACAGGACTCGGCCGTGACCGTGCCCTGCCATGGCTCGACCCAGGTTTCGTCGCCCTGAACATTTGCGAATCTGCCGTCTCTGCCAAAATGGTAGGCATCATCGAACCAGCAGTCACGCGCGCCGCCCAGGCCGCCGTCCGAGATGCTGAACCAGGAGGTATCACCGGCGGCGGGTCCGACACCGGCGAAGTCCAGTTTCCAATTGCCGGCGAGGTCCGCTGTATCGGCAACCCGGTCGAAACGGTATTCCCAGTAGCCCGGACCAAAATTGATGCGAACCGTCAGGCTGTCGCCGACGAGTTCCACGACCTCATAGGTCACGAATTCCGGCGTGTTCGCCGGATCATCCAGCTCCGCACCGTTGACGACCTTGGACAGACCGAGGAAGGATCCGGTACCGACGAGCGAAAGCGTCCCGCCCGTTTCATCGTAAATCCAGCCGCCGACATTGCTGCCGTCGTGCGGCGCCACGGGTGTTCCGCAAGACTCCATCGTGACGGTTCCCTGCCACGGCTCGACCCAGGTTTCACCGCCCTGGAAATTCTGGAAGGTGCCATCACCGGCGAACAGGTAGATATCGTCAAACCAGCAGGCACGCGGCCCGGTCGGTCCTGTATCGGCAATGCTGAACCAGGATGTGTCGCCCGCGCTCGGGCCGACACCCGCAAAATTCAGCCTCCATTTGCCGACAATATCGTCGTTCGAGATTCGGTTAAGTCGGAACTCCCAGAATCCGGGGCCGAAGTTGATACGGACGGTCAGGCTGTCGCCGATCAGCTCAACGACCTCGTAGGTTACCGACTCGGGAGTATCTGCCGGGGACGCCAGCTCACCGCCGTTGATCACCTTCGAAAGACCAAGATAGGCGCCAAGACCAGTTAGTTTCAGGGTCGACGCAGTTTCGTCATATTCGAAGACTGCATTGTTGCTTCCATCATGTGGCGCGACCGGCGCGGCACAGGACTCTGCGGTAACGGTACCCTGCCACGGCTCAACCCACGTCTCATCGCCCTGGACGTTGCGGAATGAACCGTCGGCACCGAACTCATAGGTGTCGTCGAACCAGCAGTCGCGCGCTCCGCCTAGCCCACCGTCGGAAATGCTGAACCAGGATGTATCGCCCGCGCTCGGACCGACACCGGCAAACGTGAGTTTCCAGTTACCTTCCAGCGGGCCCAGTTCGTCGGTGACACAGTCGGGGCCGTAGCAGGCGACACTGCCATCAGTCGTCGTGCTGATTGCCTGGCCGATTTCGCCGCTGGCATCCTGGTACGCGATCGTGAAGGTGACATTTCCTTCGGGCTCTGCATCCGTCATGGTTCGCGTCGCGACCCAGTTTCGAATACCGCCGCGGACAGTTGCCTCGGCATTGTTGATAAACACGACCGGCGGAAGGATTGCTTCGTTTGACTCGATGTCAATGCGGACAGAGTCACCTTCTTCGACAACGCCGTTTGGCTGCACGGTCACGGTCGTCAAAACCGGAGGACTGCCGTCCTTTCGAGGCTCCTCCAGGTTGTTTTCCGTCACGGTGGACCGGCTCTCACACGCAGTCAGCGCGAAAAGACTCGTGAGTGCCAGAAGTGTGCCGACGCGACTAGCGCTGATCGCTGGCCACCTGCGGCTGGTTTTAAATAGTTGCCGTTGCATTACGCCCCCCAATTGTTCTCTTGGCGTCTAAACCGAGAAGAATCTGTTGATCTTTTCTGTACGATTTTTTTCTCGTCGCCACCGATCAGTTCCCAAAGAAGTAACGGGCACCGAGCTCCCATCGGGCGCCGCCCTGCACAGCCTGGAGAACCTGTCGTTCTGTGAGGCTGTAGAGATGGTTCGTCTCTTCTGTAATGTTGATACCAGCGAGATAGGTCGTCAGGTTGTCGTTCACGTAGTAAGTAACGTTAAGGTCCCACTGACCGTACGACTCGACGTTCGTCGGGTTCGTTGTTGTGCCCTGTCCCTGACCGACTCCAGCCAGGAAGCTGTCACGCCAGTTGTAGGCCAATCGAACCTGAAGGTCTTCGCCATCATAGAACCCGATGAGGTTTGCGGAGTCGCTCAGGCCATTCAGTACAAATTGCCCCTGGAGAGAGTTGAAGGGGTCGTACTCGACATCCGCATCGACAAGCGTCGCGTTGGCGATGAAACCGAACCCGCTATCGCCGAAGGCGTGCTGCAGGTTAATCTCAAAGCCGTCAACTTTCGCCGTGCGCTGGTTGACCGGCTGCGTGATATCGAAAACGAGCGACGGATCGCCCGGCACGCTGACGATCGTCTCGCCGTCGACCGCAGGATCGCTCTGGTAGTTATCCAGAATGTAGCGGCCCACTGCCGTGTAGTTGTTCGGATCGAGACCGCTGTCGGCCAACGCCTGGTTCCAAAGGTCTCCGCCGATGATGTTCGGAATATCGAAAATCGTGTCCGAGGTCCGTCCGCTGCCGATGAAGTTCTCGACGTCTTTATCGAAGTAGCCGATCGAGAAGTAACTCGAATCCGCGTAGTACCACTCGAATGACAGGTCCAGGTTCTCCGACTGGATCGGCACCAGGCCCGGGTTGCCGGCCGAGGCCTGCGGGCGCGTGTTCGGGAAGAACTGCGTGCCGTTCGGTGTCAGGCCGCCCTTGATGTCGTTGTAATTCGGGCGCGTGATCGTTTCGCTGATCGAGAGGCGAAGGACGATGTTCTCCCACGGCTCGATGTCAAAGTCGAAGTTTGGCAGCGTGACATCGTATTCGCCGGTCACCTCCGTGAAGCCCTGAATGTCATTGCCACTCGAATCCTGCGCCGGGATGATATTCAACTCGTTACCGGCGCCGACCCAGGCGGTGCTGTCGTAGATGATATTCAATGCGGAGGACCGAATGTCGGTCTCCTCGTTACGGATACCGAGGCGAATGTTTGCCGGCATGCGCCCGAACTCTCCGCTCCAGGAGAACTGGGCGTAGTAGGCTTTGGTCTCTTCCTCCGTGCGGAGGTCATTCTCCCAGTCCGTCGACGCGCAGTAACCCGTGCCGCAGTCACCGACGTCGGCGTACGTCAGGCCATTTGCCGCGTACCACTCTTCGCCTCGCGCCTGAAGATCGGCGAGGTCGGCCGTGAAATACTCTCTTTGCAGATCGGGGTGGTCATTACCCGACAGCTCGTCGAACTGCCCGTCGATCGTCGAGCGAACGATAACGTCCGAGATGAAGCCAGGTTCGGTCAGGCCGCCCCAGTTGTCGAGCTGAACGGCGCTGGTTGCTGAGCGGTTGTCGACGTGCGTGGTCTGCATACCGAAATCGATACTCGAGTTTTCGGTGAACTCGAAGGAGCCGGCGAGCTTGTTCTGTCGCAGGTCCATTTTTGCGATTTCGTTGCTGAAAACACTGCCCGTGATCCGCATATCGTTTCTGTACAGCGGTCGATTCGCCTCGCCGCCAGAATTCAGGTTGTTCGTAAAGATTGGCAGGTCAAAACCGGTGATGAAGCTCTGGCCCACCTTGTTGAAGGTGGCCATCGTGATCAGCGCGCTCGTACCATTCGGGCTGTTGGCACCGCGGTCCGCATCGGAGTCGTGGTAGTCCCATTCGACGGTGAGCCGGTCAGTAACCGCGAAATCCAGGTTGAATCCGAGTGATCGGGTCTTGTTCGTCGAGCCGTCCTTCCCGGTCCCCATCGCGAAATCGTTGTTGTCGTTCGTTTCGGTGTAGATGATCGGGCTCGAGATCGCCTCGTTGGTCCACTCACTGGACTGCGACAATGCTGCAGTGTTTGAGAACCAGGCAGACAGGTCGCTGTAGGAACGCTCCAGATCATACTCTGCACGCAGGTAGTCGAACGTCGCCATGATGCGGTCTGTCGGCGCCCACTGCAGAACAATCTGCCGGTTGTCGCGTTCCTGGGCGAACTCGGCGATGTTGTAGGCAACCGACTGCGGAATCGAGTAGTTCTCGTCCGGAGACGTGGGACGGTTGATTTGGTTTGCGTCGTTCGGCACACGTGCGTCGATCGTGCCATCCGGCAGGCGGTCGTCACCCGGACGGGTGTACCAGCCGTTAACGATGCCGGCGTTCACGCCGTTGTTGCGTTCCTGCCGGCTGGCGGTGATCGCGATACCGACCTTGTCATCCATGAAGCGACCGATGTAGATGCCCGAGTATTCCGGCGTGACGGAATCGCCGGAGCGACTCGACGTATCTGCAACGGCTTTTCCGGCCAGACTGAATGTGGGCTCGCCAAGCAGCGGGCGCGGCGTCGAAATGTTGATCGTTGAACCGACGCCACCGGAAGGAACGTTCGCCTGGCCGGTCTTGTAGACCTGAACGCCGGCAACGGCCTCGGAGGCAAGGTCTGCGAAGTTGAATGAACGGTTGATACCGTTGTGCGTTGGCATCTGGCGACCGTTGATCGTCACCAGGTTGTATTCCGGTCCGAAGCCGCGCACCGTGACCTGGCTGCCTTCACCACGCTGCCGGTCAATCGACACCCCCGTCACGCGCTGCAGCGATTCAGCGAGGTTGGGGTCGGGGAACTTGCCGATGTCTTCTGCCGAAATCGCGTCCACGACACCTTTCGAGGTGCGTTTGACATCCATCGAGCGTGTCAGGCTGCTCCGGATACCCGTGGTGACGATTTCCTCGATGACCGTGTCGTCTTCCTGGGCCAATACAGTCGACGGCGATCCGATTAAGGTCCCGGTAGCCATGGCGACAGCCACTGCGAGCGGTTTCCTGGTGAATGACGAGTGTTGCATGCCTGAAGTCCCCCGGCGTTTGAATCAAACATTTGTTGCGGGCCGCCAAAGCAGTGCTCTCGGCGGCTCGAATGTTTTTCTGAGCGGTCTGGAAATTTTTAAGCGCCTGACCCCCCGGAAATGACGCTTTTATTGTTTCTATGTTTTTCTGCAGCCTAAGTTTTAATCATCAATGACATCGCTGTCAACTTTGCCGCGTCAGTAACTTGGGAAACAAATCAGTTGCTGTCGCGGAACTATTTTTGTCCCGTCGACAGCACTGATGAGCTGAATTGAACCAGGGAAAACAAGCGCTTCCCAGCGCAAGCAAGACCGCCCTCGCACGCAGCCCGCGGAAGACGATCGGGCTCGCCTGGCCGGCGGTTCCGGGCCGAATCCGGGCAAAACCTCGCCTTTTTAGCGTTTTGAGCGTGCAGGCGATTCGATGCCGTCGGTGCGTGGTGTGACGGCATCGAGCCTCTGCCGGGATTCGACGCAGACATCCCGTTCTGGTCGACTGGGCTGCGTTTACGGCGTCGGCGTTTCGTCGAAGAACAGCGCTTCGAGATCCAGCGTCGGGGTATTGGCCGTCAGCGCCGCGACGATATCGCCTGATTTGATAATGATCGCGACGCCGGGCGGATCGCTGGCAAGGCGCTGGTTCGACGTCAGGTAGAAATCCTGCAGGCCGTCGCCATCGATATCCGGCGTCAGCGACAGTCGCGTGGACAGGGACGTGAACTGACGCGGAACGCTCGAGATCAGCAGACCCTCAGCCGCGGTGATCGAATCGACGTTGAAGTCGTTGGACGCGAGCCCCGACAGCGCGGAGCCCCGGATGATGTAGAAAAGACCCGGGTCAAATGTGGCGCTTTCCAGCAGGCTGAACACCACTTCCTCCAGGCCGTCACCATCAAGGTCTCCGACACCCTTTAGCTGAGAAGGCTCGACCATCTCCGCACGGCCGCTGGACGTGACGTCGACGAAGTCGCCGGTGGCGAAGTTCGTCGTATTCACCGCGACCGTGCTGTCGCTGCTGACGATCGGCGCCAGCGCGTCACCGAAGACCAGCGTGGCCTGTTTCGTATTGGCAGCGCCGTCGCCACGGGCCAGCAACAGGTCCGCGACCGCATCGCCGTCCACATCGGCCTGGCCGAGCGCACCCGCCGAATCACCTTCGAGATCGAGCAGCAGTGGGTCCAGCGATTCAATCGTGCCTCCGCTGGATGCAATCAGGTTGGTACTCGGGAAGACCGCGACATACTGCCCGCTCCGCATTGTGAGTTCGGATACGCCGTCCGAGTCGAGATCGCCAATCAGCGAAATGCGCCCGACGATTGGAAGCGACGAAATGTCGAAAGACCCGAGATAGCGGCGCGTCGAGGGCTCGAGGTCGAAGTCGAGGTTCCCGGATGCTGCAATCAGCGCTGCGCCGTCGATGACGTAGACGGCTCCACTTTCGGAACTGGGACTGATGGCATCTGGCAGAGAAATCGCGATTTCGTCCCCGGCAACACCGTCGAGATCAGCAACGACGTAGCTTGCAATTCCGCCGTTGAAATCGACGGGGCCGGTCAGGCTGAAGCCCTCTGCGGCACTCAAGCTGTTCAGATTCAGCGTGTCGCCGGTTGCCGCCGCAATCGTCGACGCGTAAACGACATAGCCCCACGGACGACGCGTCGGGTCGAGGCCGTCATTGGGTGGCTGCGCCGTCATGACCAGCAGGTCGCCGACGGCATCACCGTCCATGTCTGAAATACCCTGGACGAATAGGGATGACGCGCTGCCGGAGCCCGACGATACAGTCAGCTGAAGTCGAAGCCGCTGGCTGGCGACGAGCGCGGCCACGCTGATCTCCGCCGCGCCGTCCGTGCTGAGCGCATTGGAAAAGGTCTCACCGTAAACAAGCGTTCCCTCTGCGGGTCCGCCGCCACCGGACGGATCGCTGGCATCCGCCATCCAGAACTCTGCCGCGCCGTTACCGTCGAGGTCTGTCAGAACCTGCACATTTTTCAAGTTGTCATCGAACAGGATCCCAGACGTCACTTCTGCCGGAAGGTTGTTTAGCGTGACATTCACCAGGCACTGGTCGAAGAGGTTATTCGTCCGGTACTGGGCGGTCACTGTGAACGTGAAGCCGTCTTCGTAGGCTTCGGCGTCCAAACCCGTATCGATGCTGATTTCACCGGTGCTGCTGTTGATGCTCAGGAGCCCGTCGACGCGGCCATCGCTCACCGAGAACGTATCGAAGAAAGCGTTGCTCGCGTCGCCGGCGTCCGGATCCGTCCCGGTAAACTGCGCGATGACGCCGGTGACGTTTTCGTCGACGCTGACGTCAGGCGTTGCGTTGCAGGTCGGAGGCTCGTCGATGTTCGTGATTGTGATCCGCACTTCGCGCGTGACAGTCACAGTGCCGTCGTTCAGCGTGACGGTCTGCACATAAACATTGTCGCCGTTCACGTCCTGCGGGTTCTCGAAGTCGAACTGCTGCGTGCTGCGAATCTCGCCGCTGGACGTGTCCAGCGTGAAGAACTGGCCGTCGGCCGAGTTGCCGATCGTGACCGTCACAGTATCGCCGTCCGCATCCTGGACACTCAGGAAAAAAATGATGTCGGAATTTTCAGGGAAGCTCGGCGTGAGGTCTCCGACGAGGGCCGGCGGCGAATTCGTGGGTGCGCTGGTGTTGTTGCCACCGCCGCCGCCACCACCACCGCCACAGGCGGCAAGCGAGCAGGCGATCAGAATGAGACTTGCGACGCGCATGAACGGACGTCGCGCGACGTCCTTGTCGTGGTGATTCAAGTGGCTTCCCCTGGGAGTTTTTGTGCTTGTTCCGACGCGAATCTGGCACAAAAGCCTGACACTGCCAAGCAGTTCATGAAACAGGTGAATGGCCGCGAATCTGTCGAATCATGCGCTCAAGTTTGTCGTCCGCATGCCGATAGCTGTTCTTGGAAGTGTGCGCACATCAAGACAGGGACGTTGATGTCGGTCATCGGCACCATTCAAAATCTATTCGGCGGCTTGAGGATACGGCCTGTCGAGAGCGTTAACCTGGCAACCAGGTCCGTCGCGCGTCCGAACATCGATGCGCAGATCGACCTGCGCCGGGCCCAGTCAAGCCTTGTATCCTTGTTCAAGAGTCTTGAACGCCTGGCCGAACAGGCTGACATCAAGACTCGCGTGAAGCTCGATCTGCCCGACGCCCGCTCGAGAAGCGCACTCGGCCTCGACCTGACGACGACGGCCGCGTCGCTGAATTCAAGCGGCGAAATCAATTCCGCTCCAAACTCTTTTGATCCGTTCGGTCCCGCATGGACCAACGGCTCGAGTGCGCTGGTGACGATCGGCGGTGAGTACGACGGGAGCAACGGCAGCGGCGCCTTCGGCCTCGAAGTCCAACGTGCCGGCACGCGAGGCTCGGACAATCTGCGCATTCGATTCGAGACACCCGACGGGAGCCGGATCCAGGATTTCAATATCCAGAGTAACGACCCCATCGATCAGCAGTACGACCTGCAAAACGGCCTGTATTTCACGCTCGGCGCGGGCGACCTGATCAATAGCGATTTTGCAACGCTGAATCTCTATGCCGGCGTCGGTGCCGCCGTCGATCCAACGAAGCCGCTCGGCGGAACGCGCAACGACAATCCGAATTTCGAGTTCGGCGGCCCGACAATCGTTGACGGACAATTTTCGATTTATTCGGAAACCATCAGCGTGAGCGTCAACGATTCTCTCAACGATATTGTCGACCGCATCAACCAGTCTGCAGCGGGAGTGACTGCGTCCTTCAATTCGTTGACCGAACAGGTGGAACTCCTGCAGAACACCGCGGGAGCGACACCAACGATCGATCTCCAGGGCGACACATCGAACTTCCTTGAGGCCGCGAAACTCGACAATCTCAATCTGGTTTCCGGTATCGACCCCGAGACCATTCAGACCCTCGAGAATGTCGCCAGGTTTTCGTCCGTGCAGTCCGGAGACATTCTGATTAACGGTCAATCGACATCCATCGATCCGACCGCTGACAGCCTGACGACGGTGATCGACAAGATCAACGCGTCGTCCGCAGGCGTTGTGGCGTCTTTCGACGAAACTTCGCAGCGGGTCACGATTGAAGCACTGGACGGCAACAGCACCCTAGAGATTGACGACAACGCGACCGGCTTTTTCGCCGCGCTGGACATTCCGGAAGGGCGCGTCGATCAGAAAGTGGCGAGCGGTGGAATCTCGAAGCAGCGCTCGTACCGGGTCGCCGACGCCCTGACCGACGTTCTGGAAGAGCTCAACTACCTGTTCCAGAATTCTTCGTTCATCGGCGGCGGGAACAACGCGGGATCGTTCCGAAGTCCCTTAGAAGCTGCGGTTAAAGTCGCATTCAGCGGCTCCCTGGACGACGGGCTTTACGGCATCAAGTTTGATCTCGGTAGCACCGCCCGTGAATTCGGTGGTTTTGCCGAGCTTGACCGCCGCGAATTCACAAGCAGTCTGCAGCGACGTGGTGATGATGTCATCGGAGTGCTTGGACCCGGAGAACGGGACGGCGGCCTCGTCGACCGCTTGATGCGGGGAACACTCGACGCGTTGAGACGCGTCGGTTCCCAGCTCGGCCAGAGCGGCACGTTCATCGATACGTTTGTTTAATACGCGGCGCTGCTGCCCGTCGCAGCCGATCATTGATAGCTTCGCCAAGGCCGGTTTCCGGGACCGGCATGACGGCGATTGTTCTGGCGCCACTGCTATCCAGTGCACGCAGCTGCGCATAGAGATTGGCCGCGGCCTCGACGAGATCGCCGGTCGCCGACAGGTTCAGCGCATCCGGCGGCGCATCGGGTCCGAATGCGAGCAAGACCTCACCCTCGCCGGCTTCATGCGCATTGAGCCGAACAGCCGCCGTGGGTGCGTAGTGCGACGACAGCTGACCCGGGGCGGTGATTCCCTCGCCTCGCTGTGCGGCAAGTTCGCCGACTACGGCTTCGAGACGGGCACGCTCGATCGCACCCGGGCGCAGCAGCATGATCGGCTCGCCGGGCATCACTGACAGGATCGTCGATTCCACGCCCGCGGGACAGCGGCCGCCATCGAGCACAAATGCAATTTCATCGCCGAAGGCGTCGGCAACATCACTGGCTGTCGTTGGACTGATACGGCCCGACGGGTTTGCCGACGGCGCGGCAAGCGGGCCGCCAAACTGGTCGAGAAGCTGTCTGGCGACGGGATGCGCTGGCACGCGCAACCCGATTGTCGAGAGGCCGGCGCGTGCCAGTTCCGACGTCCTGCCATTCGTTGCCGCGGGCACGACAAGCGTCAGTGGGCCCGGCCAGAACGCTTCTGCCAGCGCGACTGCGCGTTCGTCGAATTCACCTTCTTCGCGGGCCGCATCGAGCGATGCAACGTGAGCGATGAGCGGATTGAACGACGGCCGTCCCTTCGCCGCGAAGACTCGCGCGATCGCTTCGGCGTTGGAGGCGTCGGCTGCAAGCCCGTAGACGGTTTCTGTCGGGATGCCGACAAGCGCTCCGTCGGCGAGGACGCCAACGGCACGGGCAATACCTTCCTGCCCGTCAATAATCGGCACTGATGCTTTGTCGAGGTCCGCGTTCATGTCGCAGGCAAGCATATGCGAAGGTCTTCCTTGCGAATACCCTTGCCCGGGCGCGATCGCTCTGCTTTTCTTGGCCTTTCCCGGAACTCAGATAACAGAAATGCCAAAACAACTGCGGGTCGGCGGCGTGCCGGAACACTTCAACCTGCCGTGGCGAATGGCGGTCGCCGACGGTGCGTTCGAACGCGCCGGCGTGCGTGTCGCATGGAAAGAGGTGCCCGAGGGGACCGGAGAACTCACCCGCGCATTGCGCGACAACGACCTCGACGTCGCGCTCGTCCTCACCGAAGGCGCCGTCGCCGACATCGTGAAGAACGACAAGAATCGTCTTGTGAAAGTCTACGTCTCGTCGCCGTTGATCTGGGGCATTCACGTTGCGGCCGACAGTCATCTAAAGCGCGTCAGCGATCTCAAAGGTAAACGCGTCGCGATCAGCCGCTACGGATCCGGTTCGCACCTCATCGCGATTGTCGATGCTGCGAGCCGCGGATGGCCGACGGACGACATGCAGTTCGTTGTCGTGAACAGCCTGGACGGCGCGCGCGATGCGCTCGCGAACGGGCGTGCCGACGTGTTCCTGTGGGAGCGGCACATGACGCAGCCGCTGGTTGATAGCGGTGACTTCCGTCGCGTCTCACAGCGCGACGTGCCGTGGCCCGCCTTTGTCGTCTCGGTGCGCCGTGGGATTCTCGACTCGCGTGCAGACGAATTGCGCACCGTACTGGACACGGTCGCTCGCGTTGCGTCCAATTTGAAGCGCCGCCAGTCGGCGCCGCAGCTGATCGCCGACACCTTTCGAATTCGCCTGAAAGACGCGACCGCCTGGTTCGAGACCGTGCGCTGGAGTTCCGGCTACCGCTGCCCGACCGCCGCTCTCCGTCGTGTCGTCACCGCACTGCATTCACAGGGCGTGATCGACCAGCCGAGAATCGATCCGACCTCGATCTGGCATTCACTCTGAACGCGCGTCTGCCGCTTCCTCGAACAGGACATTGAGGTACGTGGCCAGCCGCACGCCGGCCTGCTGCAATCGCGTGCGTACCGTGTCGCGATGATCGAACACATAACCGAACGCGAGATCGCGCGCGTCGTCGTCCGGGTAGATCTGGTCGCGGATCACGGTGCTTTCGGTGACCCAGACCAGCGGATCGGTCTCATACCAGTCTTCCGCCTGCTCATCACTCATCTGGCTTAACAGCAGCGCCGTCAGCTCGGTGTAGGAGAGCTGCTCCTGGTCGATGATTCCTTCATCCCAGACGCTGTGCAGGTTGCGCGGCCGGCCAAAGAAGGTCACGAGAAACTGGTTGCCGCCGGCATCTTTGCCGTTTCCCGCATGCAGGGGCTGATGCAGGTCGCCGACGAGATGCACAATAAAGCGCAGCGCAAGCTGGCGATCTTCGAGTGCGCTCTCGGGGTCGAGCAGAACTTTGCGAAACTTGTCGAGCGCGAACACGGCATCGCCCTCCGGCGGCGCGCCAACATCCGAATAGTGTTTCCCCGGCGGTACGGTCACCCAGTGCCAGGGATAGGATGTGCGTTTCCAGAACTTGTCGGGATGCGACTTCATGAAGTCCGGCCAGTGCGAAGCTTCCGCGAGGCTCTCGATGCCGAGAATGGCTTCGATCTCGGCGCGCGCGAGATCGCTCAGGTATTGCTCGGCGATCGCACCCGTGACGCGATGACCGGTCTTGCCCCAGGCATGCGCCGGGGCATCGACGATCAATGTCATGGCTGCCACCAGACCAATCGTCAGCACAGTTTTGTACATGGAAAACATCCTTGCTCTAAGCATTCTTTCGTTGACGGCGCCGAAAGGCCCGCGCGTCGGAAATCCGATCCTAACCCAGCCGCCTGAACGACGCCCGCAGTGCTAGACTCGGACTGAAAATATAGTCAGCAAGGTGCGCGTCATGGCCAAAAAGCTCAAGCATGAAAAAGAGCTCTTAAAACTCGCGCTGGACATGATCCTCGACGATGCGGTCAAGCGTTGTGTCGTCGAATTTGAAGCGACGGATTCGCACGACCTGAAAACCGAATACGCCTACCGCCTTCTCGTGCACGACAATGCGATCCCCGAGCTCCCGCCCGACCAGCGCGACCTGCCGCACATCCGGCACCGGCTCGCGATGTGGGTAAGGCACAAGCTTCCGAAAGACCACGCGCTGCTGAAATAGCGGCGTCACGCATACACCGCGCGGGTCGCGCAAACACCGTATACTTGAGCGCTCCGTTCCGCGACGCACTTCAGACCGCACGACCATGCCCCAGCACGTCATTTTCGCTGCTCCATTCTTCATGGATGCCACGCTGCGCTTTTTGCGCGGCGCCGCGCGTCTGCCCGACACGTATTTGACGCTGGTCAGCCAGGATCCCGCTGAGAAACTGCCGCAGGACATCCGCGCTTCGCTCGCGGGACACTGGCGAATCGACGACGGCCTCGACCCGCAGCAGCTTGCCGACGCGGCGCGGCGGCTTGCTGCAGAATTCGGGGAGCCGGTCGCGTACATCGCAGCACTCGAGCAGCTGCAGGTCCCGCTGGCCAAGGCGCGTGAGGTGCTGGGCCTCGAGGGCCTGAGCGTCGAGGCCGCACGCAACTTCCGCGACAAGTCGCGCATGAAGGACGTGCTTCGGGCAAACAACGTGCCCTGTGCGCGTCACGCCGCAGTCGGTTCTGCGGCGGACGCACTCGCGTTCGTCGAGAAGGTCGGTTTCCCGATTGTCGCCAAGCCCGCCGACGGTGCGGGCGGCAAGGCGACCTACCGACTCGACAGCGTCGACGATTTGAACAGCTGGCTGACGAAACACCCGCCGAACCCTGCCTACCCCGCCCAGTTCGAGGAGTTTGTGCGCGGCACGGAACATTCATTCGACAGCGTGTTCATCAACGGTGAGCCGGTGTGGCATTCGATCTCCCGCTACATGCCGTCGCCGCTGGAGGTTATCGAGAACGCGTGGATCCAGTGGAGCGTCATGCTGCCTCGCGACATTTCGGGACCGGAATACGATCCGATTCGCGAGGCGGGGTTCGCGGCCGTTCGCGCGCTGGGACTCAAGACGGGCCTGAGTCACATGGAGTGGTTCCGCTTTGCCGACGGCAACATCGCGATCTCGGAAGTCGGGGCCCGACCGCCCGGCGCACAAATCTGCACGCTGCTGTCCTATGCCCATGACATCGACCTTTACAGCGCGTGGCCGCGACTGATGGCGAACAAGGAATTCGACGTTCCCGAGCGACGTTACGCAACCGGCGCCGCCTACGTGCGCGGCCAGGGCCGTGGCCGCGTGACTCACATCTCTGGCCTCGACGAAGCACAGCAGAAATACGGCAAGCTCGTCGTCGAGGCAAAGCTCCCGCAAAAGGGACAGGCACCCTCCGACAGCTACGAAGGTGACGGCTACGTCATCGTGCGCCACCCGGAAACCGAGGTGGTGCAACAGGCGCTCTCGGATATCGTGTCGACGATAAAGGTTCACCTCGGATGAGCGACCCGGTTCGGCGCCTGGTCCTCGGGCCACAGCGACCGAAGCTCTATCTCGGCCGCGCCATGCACGATTTCGGGATGGACGACGGCCCGATGTGCGTCATCTCAGCCGGCTGGCAGGCGGCGGAGGGCGACATCGATGTGATACGCGACGACGTCGGGCAGCCGATGGCGGACCTCGGTCTGTACGCGCGTACAGCTCAACTCTTCGCCGACGACCCTGCGCTGCACGCGGCTTACCGCCAGCGGCAGGACCGGCTCGCCGAACGGCAGCGGCTCTACGCGCTGCGCCTCAAACACCTCAAGGTCGCGGTGCGCGACATGCTGCGCGAAGACGGTCCGGCGTCCATCGTGGCACCCGAGCGTCGGCACGCGATCTCGCAGCTGCGGGCACTCGACCGGCATCACCAGCGCCAAATCGACAATGTTCACCTGCGCTTCGACAGTGAATTCAACACCGAAACGAGCCCGGCACTCGCCGCGCACGCTGCAGCACTCCGCGAGGCGCTGGAGCCGATGAAGACCATTATCATCACCGGCGGCAATCTCCTCGTATTGTTGAATCGCTTGCGGCTGTTCGGTCTCGATGAGGTGCTTGCATCGAAACATCTCGTCGCGTGGTCGGCAGGCGCGATGCTGCTCGGCGAACGCATCGTGCTGTTCCACGACCGCCTTCCACAGGGGCGCCGCGACGCAGAAGTCGTCGACAAGGGCTTCGGCTTTCTGGAAAAAACCGTCGTACTGCCCGACGCGAAGAACCGGCTGCGCACGCGCGTACCACTGCGCATGAGCGCTCTCAGCCGGCGCTTCCTCCCGGCTCGCTGCCTGATGCTGAACAACCAGTCGGCCGCGCTGTTCGAGGACGGCAACATCACGGCCACTGAATCGCTGACCTACCCAACACCGAACGGCAACATCAAGCGCATGGTGGTCCGGTGAACCCGATTCTTGAAGAACTGCTGGATCACGCAGAAAAAACTCCGCTGACACTCGACGCGGCGCTTGAAGGCATGACGTTCCCGTCGGTCGACGGCGGCGACATCACCTTCGTCTATCGCGGCGAGGCGGACGCGGTTTATCTACGCTGCTGGGTCGCCGGGCTCGATACGGCCCAGCCGTTTGAGAAACTCGCGAGCGGCGACCTCTGGGCCGCAACGATCGAGCTGCCGAAAGGCTCGCGTGTCGAATACAAGCTCGAAATCGTCAAGGACGGCAAGAGCGAACTTATCCTCGATCCGCTAAACCCGGTCACGGCGGAAGATCCGTTCGGCGCGAACTCCGTGTGCCAGGCGGCGGGTTACAAGATTCCGCCGTGGACGAAGCAGGATCCCGAAACGCACCCCGGCTCGCTGCACATCGTGCGACTGCACAGCACGGCGTTCGGTGGAG
>CAWUHY010000023.1:0-22688 GCA_963922215.1 uncultured Gammaproteobacteria bacterium
CTTGTGCTGTATTTTCCGCCGGACATTAACCCGAAAGACATGGTCGCTGACATCAAACGACTGTTGAAGATTTCGCAAATTGGATAAGAGGCGAGAGGAAGCCGGACGATGAGCACTGTCATACAATCACTGAACGATTGGCGCGACTACTACGAGCTGACCAAGCCGCGCGTGGTTATGCTGATCGTGTTTACGGCGATTGTTGGCATGTTCCTGGCCGTGCCGGGCATGCCCGATGCGGGCGCCCTGGTCTTCGGTACGCTCGGCATTGGTTTCGCCGCCTCGTCCGCGGCGGTGTTCAACCACGTCCTCGATGCGCGCATCGACATTCACATGCTGCGCACGCGCGGTCGTCCGTTGCCGGAAGGCCGCATGCAGGAGTCTTCCGCGATTACTTTTGCGGTCGCGCTCTGCATCCTGTCCATGCTGATGCTGTGGACGCTCGTCAATCCGCTGACGGCAGTCCTGACCTTCGGTTCGCTGATCGGCTATGCCGTGATCTACACGGTGTACCTGAAGCGGGCGACGCCGCAGAACATCGTCATCGGCGGTGCCGCGGGTGCAGCGCCGCCTGTTCTCGGCTGGGCCGCCGTGACCGGCGAAGTCACCGCCGCGTCGCTGCTCCTGTTCCTGATCATCTTCACGTGGACGCCGCCGCATTTCTGGGCACTGGCAATCGCACGCAAGGACGACTACGCAAAGGTCGGCATCCCGATGCTGCCCGTCACGCACGGCGAGCAATTCACGCGCTTCAGCATCCTGCTCTACACCGTCCTGATGATCCTCGTGACGATCATTCCGTACCTCATCGGCATGAGTGGACTGATCTATCTCGTCACCGCGCTGCTGTCAGGCGGCTATTTCCTGCACTACGCGGTACGGATGATTCGCGACCAGGACGACGTCGCCCTGCCGATGCGCATGTTCAAGTATTCCATCACTTATCTCGCGATCCTGTTTAGCGCGCTGCTTGTCGATCACTACCTGCTGATCCAGGTCGCGCTATAGCCCGTCATACCCGGCCCGCAGAATGCGGGCCGGCCGTCACAATTTCCCGATAAAGAGTTGATTCCGCAGCGCGCGGACTGTATTCACGTGCCAATCCCTTAAGCGCGACGGGAGCAGGCATGCCGACAGAATCGAGTGACTTCAATGCGATCGTCAAACCGCATTGCGATCGACTGTACCGCCTTGCCTGGCGGCTGACCGGTACCCGGGCCGAAGCTGAAGACCTCTTCCAGGAGCTGCTACTTAAAGCCTTTCTGAAATTCGATGCCCTCGTCGACATCGACGACCCGGGGCCGTGGCTCGCCCGCGTGATGTACAACCTCTACATCGACAATACCCGCCGCTTCAAGCGCCAGCGCCTGATGACCGTCGGTGAGGGACAGCTGCCCGGCGACGGGCTCGAAGGCGTTCCAGGAGGCCTGGATCCGGCCGCTGACCAGGAGCGTCTTCAGGACATCCTCGCGCTGGATCGGGCGCTTCAGAAACTCTCGGATGCGCACCGGATCACGGTGCTTCTGCACGACACGGAAGGCTACAAACTCGAGGAAATTGAGGGGCTTACGGGCGTTCCGCTAGGCACCGTGAAATCCCGGCTACACCGTGCGCGGGCCAGGCTGAAGGAAATTCTTCTGGAGGATGGAACCTTTTTGGACTGAATTCCGTTTAGGCGAGTAACAGGGCGAAAACCATGACTGACAAACACGACGAAAAACTGGACTCGCTGTTAAAGGATTACCCGATGCCGAACGCTGACGCAGCTTTCTACGATCAGGCACTTGCGCGCGCGACGCAGCGCGGCCTGAAGCGACGGCGCCGACGCGGAATCCTTGGCGGCGTGGGCGCAGCAGTCGCCGCCGGATTGTCTGCATGGGTCGTCTTCGCGTTCCTCATGACGGCGCCGACGCCGATACCGGGTATCACTGTGGCCATTGCCGAGCCGCAGACAGTGAACCTCATGTTTTCGTCGGAGCAGGCGCTCGATAACGCCACTGTGACCATCATTCTGCCGGAAGGGATCGAACTCGACCGCTTCCCGGGCCAGCGCGAGATCAGCTGGGAAACCAGCCTCGTCGCCGGCAAAAACCTGTTACCGCTGACCATCCTCGCCTCTGCCGACGGCGAGATCGAAGCGCAACTGAAACACAATGACCGCGTACGATCGTTCAGGCTACACATCGATGCGGGTTAATCGACACTGGTAAGGAGACTGGACATGAAACACCTGCAACTTTCGATCGCGATTCTGATCCTGATCTGTTTCGCGACCTGGCCGATGGCGGCCCGCGCCGATGACGACCTGAAGGACCTCGAAGTGACCCTACAGGTTCTCGATGACGACGACGATCTCGACGATGCCATTGCGCGGATGCGCGGACCGGAGGGACCGGACGAGGACGACGACTCCGAAGACGACGCCGAGGATGACGATTCGGAAGACAGCGATTCCGAAGACGAAGACTCCGAGGACGATCAGTCCGAAGATGGCGAGTCTGCCGACGACGCATCCGAAGACGACGATTCCTTCGACGAAGACGGCGACGACGACTTCGAGGACGATGCCTCTGACGATCGCAGCGAAGACGACGATATGTCCGACGATGACAGCGACGAATTCGATGAACTCGAAGACGAGTTCGACGGCAGCGACGAGTTCAGCGAAGACGACGACAGCATTGACGAGGCCGATGACTTCGAAGAAGGCGAGGAAGTCGAAGAAGACGAATTCGACGACGAGTCTGAAGACGACGACTCCATCGATGACGACGAAAATGAGGAACCGGTAGACGACCGCGGCGAAGACATCGACTAGAATCGGGCGATTCAAGTGCCGCCGGCCAGCGCGCCGGCGGCCTTTCGCTCATTTTCGGAGACCCGCGGTCCATGCCGTTACGCACAGCGCTTTTCAGCCTGCTTCTCGCAAGCCTCGCCGCCCCCGCATTTGCGAATACGGCCGAGGACTACTTCAGGGACGGCAACCGCCTTTTTAACGACGACCTGTACTGGGCGGCGCTGCTGCGCTACCGGGAAGCGCGGGAAGCCGGCCTCGACACGCCGCTGCTGAGCTACAACACCGGGGTCGCGCACTACAAGGCCGGCCAGCACCAACGCGCTAGAGAAGAGTTCAAGGACGCGGCTCGCTCCTCGTCACTGCGGCATATCGCGCATTACAACCTCGGCCTGAATGCTGCAAAGCTTGGTGAAACGGAAGAAGCGCTGCGCTGGTTCCGCCTGTCCCGCGACCAGGCGGAAGACCCGCGTCTGGCGCGCCTGTCGCGCGAAGCAATCCGCAGGCTGCGGACGAAAGAAGCGGAAGAAGACGTCATCGAGCAGCGTGCAGAACGGCGTCGCGAAACGCGGGAGCGGCGCTTCTCGGCTCTTGATGTTCGCCTCGAAGCCGGCTTTGGCAGCAACGACAACGTGTATCGGACGCCAGCCGAGCCCTACGTGGATTTCGCGCAGGCTGGTGACCCGCTCGTCACGCCGACGGTCGTTAGCGGAGCATACGTCCCGGTCGACCTTTCATTGCGCTACAACATTAAGAACGCGGTCTTCGAGAATTTCTTTACGCGCTACCGCCTGTCGGCCGATATCTACCAGGACAAGGAACTCGATAACGCCAACGAGTTTGTCCACGAACTAAGCTTCGGCAGTCGCTATTCCCGAGAGCGCAACGGTGTCCATCGTCGTGTGTTCAGCGCGTTCCGAATTGCGCAGCACGATGAAACCTACTTCGACCCGGACGACGGACTGACTCGTGACGTAGGAGGTGTCGATATCGGTGATCGGCTGAATCATCGCCGCTACGGACCGCTCATTCGTTTTCGCCAGGACGGCGAGGTGCTCGGCTTCGGCGCATTCTTTGAAGGCCAACTTCGGAATTACGACGACGTCGAGGCGGTGCCGGAATACGATCACGAATATCTGAATTTCGGCTTCCACACGCAGTTCCGTTTCACAGAAACCTCCCTGCTGCGGCTCGAACTTGAAGGGGAGTCGCGGACTTTCGGCGACCGCCCGTCCTACGATCTCGACGGACGCCAACGACTTGGCAATCCCTCGGTGGAGTACCAGTACCTGACTGGCTCTGTCACCGCGCGACAAAAAATCACGCGGCACGCATGGTTCGGCGTGTCTTTTGCGCGTACCGAACGAACTGACGAGTACATTGGCTATTACGACTACACGCGGGATTCCTTCCATGCGGAAATACAATGGGCCCCGACGCGCCGTCTCAAGCTCGAGGCCTCAGCGCGCTACAGCATCTACGATTACCCGAATGCTTTCGCGTTCAACGACGACAACCTGAGTCGCCGCACGCTCGAGACGCTGCACGGCCGATTCGAGGGGACCTGGCGTATCACGGACAGTTTGCGGCTGATCGGCGACGTCCGCGTGCGCGAATCCTCATCCAACGACGCGCGTATCGAGTACGATCAGACTGCGTTCAGTCTGAGTCTCCGTTGGTCGAGGTAGCGCGTCGCTGAACGCTACACAACAGAGCCCATGGTGTAGATGGGCATGTACATCGCGAACACCCAGCCTGCCGCAGCGAATACGGCAACAACGAATCCCGCTATCACCAGTCCGAAATCACGACCGACCCGCGCCTCAGTAGAGCGGCGACGGCGCCAGAGGTTGATGAGCGGGATTGCTGTCAGCACGGCAACGAGAAGGGCATATCTGCCTGCAACCAGCGCGAATTCTGTTACCGCAGGAAGATCCCCGCCGAAGCCGCGGAAGAGGTCCTCGTATGCAGGTGTCGCGACCTGTATGCCGAGATAAATTAACGTGGAGACGGCAACGAGCGACAGCGAGACCCAGAGGATCCAGCCCGCCACTGCCGCCGCGCTGTCGTCCTCGACGTCAGCTTCTGGTGCTTCGAAGTAGTTGCTCATGGGGCGATCTCCTTCGATCCGATAGTAGCGTGAAAGAATCGCGGATGAATCCAACCCCAGGGCCGCGATCAATATTCAGAACTTTAGCGAGAATCAACGAACGCTCCTGTAGCGGGGTTGAATCGCGGATAAATCCGCTCCCACAGGATGGTCTCTGTTAAAATTCCGGCCTGCCGAAGAACACCGCCGACATGGACGTTACCCCGATACTCGACTCTCTGAATGACGCCCAGCGTCAGGCCGTCACGCTGCCCGAAGAACCGGCGCTCGTGATTGCCGGGGCGGGGAGTGGCAAGACCCGCGTGCTCGTGCACCGCGCGGCCTGGCTGATCGATGTCGAAGGTGTGTCGCCAAACAGCCTGCTCGCGGTGACGTTCACGAACAAGGCGGCGGCCGAGATGCGCGGCCGCATCGAGGCGCTGCTCGGCATCCCGGTCCGCAATCTCTGGATCGGAACGTTTCACGGGCTCGCGCACCGTCTGCTGCGCCGTCACTGGCGCGAGGCGAATCTGCCGCAGAATTTCCAGATCATCGACTCGGACGACCAGCTCCGCATTATCAAACGCCTGCTGAAGAGCCTCGACGTCGACGACAGCCGCTGGGTCCCGCGCGACATCCAGTACTTCATCAACAAGCAGAAAGACGAGGGCATTCGTCCCGGGAGCATCGACGACGAGGGCGACCCGGAGCGACGGCAGATGGTCGCGTTTTACACGGCCTACGAGGAGGTCTGCGAACGCGGCGGCCTCGTCGACTTTGCCGAGCTTCTGTTGCGCGCGCACGAACTCTGGCGTGACAACAAGGAACTGCTCGCGCACTACCAGCGCCGCTTCCGCCACCTGCTGGTCGACGAGTTCCAGGACACGAACGCAATCCAGTATGCGTGGCTGCGCCTGCTCGGTGCCGGCGATGCGCAGCCGTTTGTCGTCGGCGATGACGACCAGTCGATTTACCGCTGGCGCGGAGCGCGAGTCGAACACATCACGCAGTTCCAGAAGGACTTCCCCGGCACGCACGTGATCAAGCTCGAACAGAACTACCGCTCGACAAGCACGATCCTGAACGCCGCAAACGCCGTCATCGCGAACAACAACGGCCGCATGGGCAAGAACCTGTGGACCGACGGAGCGGACGGCGAGCCGATCCGGCTTTACGCGGCCTACAACGAGCGCGACGAGGCAGACTTTATCGTGGCGCGCCTCAAAGACTGGATCGACCAGGGCAACCTGCGCGCCGAGTCTGCGATTCTCTATCGCTCCAACGCACAGTCGCGGGTGCTGGAAGAAGGCCTGATCAACGCCGGCATTCCGTATCGAGTCTACGGCGGCCTGCGATTCTTCGAACGCATGGAGATCAAGGACGCGCTCGCCTACCTCCGGCTGATCGCGAATCGGGACGACGATTCGTCCTTCGAACGTGTCGTCAACAAGCCGACGCGCGGCATCGGTGCGCGGACGCTCGACCAGATGCGCAGCTACGCACGCGCGAATGCCTGCTCGCTGTGGCGTGCGGCTGGTGCCGTCGCGTCCGACGAGCTCAGCGGACGCGCGGCGAATGCCGTCAAGGCGTTTATCCACCTGATCGAACGCCTGGCGCACGACACCGAAAATCTCGACCTGCCGGACAAGGTCGACCATGTGATTCACTCGAGCGGCCTCATCGACTTTTTCCGCAAGGAGAAGGGCGAAACCGGTGAAACGCGTATCGAAAACCTCATGGAACTCGTCAGCGCCGCGAAGGGTTTCGAGCCCGACCCGGCCGAAGAGATGAGCCCGCTGGACGAATTCCTGTCGCACGCCGCGCTCGAGTCCGGAGAGGGGCAGGCGGATGCCTGGGACGACTGCGTGCAGCTCATGACGATGCACTCCGCGAAGGGCCTCGAGTTCCCGCTCGTGTTCCTCGCAGGTATGGAGGACGGTTTATTCCCGCACCAGCGCTCCGCGGCTGATCCGAACGGCCTCGAGGAGGAACGCAGGCTGTGCTACGTCGGCATCACGCGCGCCAAACAGCAGCTCTACGTCACGCATGCCGAACAGCGCCGCATGTACGGCTCGGAAAATTTCTGCATGCCGTCGCGCTTCATCAAGGAAATTCCGAGCGAGTGCATCGAAGAAATCCGACCGAAAGTACAGGTCTCGCGACCGACGCGGATGACATCGCGTACGCCCGTCAGGAAGACCGCGGACAGCGATCTCGGCATTCGTCTCGGCCAGCACGTCCGGCACGGGAAGTTCGGCGACGGCGTGATTTTGAATTTCGAGGGCTCCGGCGCGCATGCGCGTGTCGAAGTCAATTTCGAGAATGCGGGAACGAAGTGGCTGGTCTTAAACTACGCCAACCTCGATCTCATGTAGACTGCGCACGAAAGGGAATCCCGTCGGGGTTTTTCGACTATGAAAATTCTCATTCTCGGTGCCGGACAGGTCGGCTCATCCGCCGCGCAACACCTGTCCCGCGAGGAATCGAACGAAGTCACCGTCGTCGATCGCCGCGCTGACGTTCTTCGCGAACTCCAGGATCGCCTCGACATCCGCACCGTCGTCGGACATGCCGCATATCCGGACGTGCTGGAGCGCGCCGGCGCTAGAGACGCCGACATCATCGTCGCGCTCACCGACTCTGATGAAACCAACATGGTCGCCTGCCAGGTGGCCTACACGCGTTTCCATACGCCGACCAAGATTGCCCGAATCCGCGCGGCCGAATACATGAACGCGAAGAAGCTGTTCACGCAGGACGCAATCCCGATTGACGTCCGGATCAGTCCGGAGCAGCTCGTCTGTGACTACATCGAACAGCTCATCCTCTATCCCGGCGCGTCACAGGTGCTCGACTTTGCGAATGGCCGTGTACGGCTGGTCGGCGTTTTCGCCGACAGTGACGGCTTGCTCGTTGGGCAGAAGATTGCCGCGTTGAAGGAACACGTACCGAACACGGAGGGGCGCATCGCCGCAATCTACCGCGACGGCAAGGCCTTGCTGCCAACCGGAGAAACGGTCATCGAGGAAGGCGACGAAGTCTTCTTCATCGCCGACCGCAAGGACATTCGCGTGTTCATGAGCGAGATGCGCAAACTCGAGGAGCCGGTCCGCCGCGTCGTCATCGCTGGTGGCGGCAACATCGGGCTGCGGCTCGCGGCCGCTCTCGAACAGACGAACCAGGTCAAGCTCATCGAGCGCGACCAGGAGCGTGCGCGCATTATCTCCGAGCAGCTCAACAAGACGATCGTACTGGTCGGCGACGCGGCCGACGAGGAATTGCTGCTGGAAGAAAACGTCGACGATGTCGATGTCTTCTGCGCGCTGACGAACTCCGAGGAAGCGAACATCCTGAGTGCGATGCTTGCGAAACGGCTTGGCTCGCACAAGGTCATGGCGCTGATCAATCGTGCCGCCTACGTGGAGCTCGTCGAATCGGGAACGATCGACATCGCCATCTCGCCGCAGCAGGTCACGATCGGTTCGCTGCTCGCGCACGTACGTCGCGGCGATGTCGTCAAGGTGCACTCGCTGCGCCGCGGATCTGCGGAAGCGATCGAGGCCATCGCGCACGGCACGGAGGATGATTCAAAGGTCGTCGGCCGCAAACTCGAAGATATCGCCATGCCGGAAGGCACACGCATCATCGCGCTGGTGCGCAACGAGCAGGTCATCATCGCGCACCACGATGTGGTCGTGGAATCCGACGACCACATGATTATTTTCCTCTCGGACCGGCGGAAGATCGACAAGCTTGAAGCGCTGTTCCAGGTTGGCGTGAAATTTATATAGGCCGCCCTGAATGAACTGGTCGGTCGTACAACGCATTCTCGGGCTGCTGCTGATGATCTTCAGCCTGACGATGCTGCCGCCAGTTGTCGTGAGCTTTATTTTTTCGGATAACTCCGCGCTCCCGTTCATCCAGGCATTTTTCCTGACCTTTGCCTCGGGCCTGATCTGCTGGTTCCCGGTCCACCGCGTGAAGAAGGACCTCCGTCTGCGCGACGGCTTCCTGATCGTTGCTGCATTCTGGACGGTTCTCGGCACGTTCGGCGCGGCGCCGTTTTTCTTTTCGGGCGCTCCGGTCATGTCGTTCACCGACGCCGTGTTCGAGTCGATCTCGGGTCTGACGACGACGGGGGCTACCGTTCTTACCGGCCTCGATGACCTGCCAAAGTCCATCCTCTACTACCGGCAGCAGCTGCAGTGGCTGGGTGGCATGGGGATCATCGTCCTCGCGGTCGCGGTCCTGCCGATGCTCGGCGTCGGCGGTATGCAGCTCTATCGTGCAGAGACACCGGGGCCGATCAAGGATACAAAGCTCACGCCGCGCATTACCGAGACCGCGAAAGCGCTCTGGTATGTCTACCTCGCGTTTACGATCAGCTGCATGCTCGCGTACAAGCTCGCCGGCATGGGTTGGTTCGACGCCTTGTGCCACGCGTTTTCGACCGTCGCTATCGGCGGGTTTTCGCCACACGACGCGTCGATCGGGCATTTCAACAGCACGGCAATTGATCTCGTCGCAATCTTTTTCATGTTCGCCGCCGGCATTAACTTTTCGCTGCACTTCTTCGCCTGGCGAAACAGGTCGATACGGCACTACGCGCAGGATCCGGAGTTTCGGACCTACACGCTGATCCTCGCGATGCTGACCGTGTTTGTCTGCGCCGCGCTCCTGCGCTCCGGTTATTACGAGGAGCCGGGCGCGAACATCATAAACGGGATGTTCCAGGCGGTATCGATCGCGACGACAACAGGCTTTACGACCTCGGAGTATTACCTGTGGCCGGCGGCGCTGCCGGTGATCCTGATTCTGTCGAGCTTCGTCGGCGGATCGGCCGGCTCCACGGCCGGCGGCATCAAGGTCATTCGCTGGCTGCTGATTTACAAGCAGGGCGTCCGTGAAATCACGCGCCTCGTCCATCCGAGTGCGGAGATCCCGGTCAAGGTCGGCACCAAGGCTGTAACGCCGCGCGTCGTCGAGGCGGTCTGGGGCTTCTTTTCGATTTACGTCATCGTCTTCGGCATCATGCTTGTCGCAATGATGGCGACCGGGCTCGACCAGGTGACCGCGTTCGCCGCGGTGACAGCCACGCTCAACAACCTCGGCCCGGGCCTTGGTGGCGTCGCGACCGGATTTATGAGCGTGCCCGACCCGGCGAAGTGGATCGCCATCGCCGGCATGCTTCTCGGTCGTCTTGAAATCTTCACGCTGCTGGTTCTGTTCACGCCCACGTTCTGGCGCCGTTGAGGTTCATGCAGGGGCTCCCGGACAGGCTTGAGGCGATCAGCGAATGGACCGGGCGCGTGGCGTCCTGGGCGACTTTGTTCATGGTTCTCGTGACGGTCGTCGTGGTCCTGATGCGCTACGTGTTCGATACCGGCCTGATCTGGCTGCAGGAGTCCGTGATCTGGATGCACGCGTTCGTGTTCATGATGGGCAGCGCGTGGACCTTGCAGCGTGACGAGCATGTTCGCGTCGACATCTTCCTGCGCGATCGCGGCCCGAGGCGCCGCGCGCTGGTGGACGCGCTTGGCGTCATCCTCCTGCTCTGGCCGATGTGCGGTTTTCTTGCTTTCGTGTCCTGGGACTTCGTGAGCGCATCCTGGGCGTTGCGAGAGGCGTCGCGGGAATCGGGTGGCCTGCCCTTCCCGCTGATCCCGCTGATCAAATGCGTGCTCGTCGCGATGCCGCTGACCGTCTCGCTTCAGGGACTCGCGATGCTGTTGCGCTCCGTCGCAATCTTAAGGTCTCGCTGATGGAGTGGGTCGCCGGGCTGCTGTTTCTGTCAGTCATTCTCGTGCTGCTTGCCGGGTTCCCGGTCGCGTTTACGCTCGGCGGCACGGCGCTTATTTTCGCGGCTGTCGGTATCGCCGGCGGTGTGTTTAACGAAGCGCTGTTGAGCGGCCTGCCGAATCGCATTTTCGGAATCATGTTCAACGAAACGCTCGTGGCGGTTCCGCTGTTTGTCTTTATGGGGGTCACGCTTGAGCGCGCACGAATTGCCGAGGAGTTGCTGGATACGCTGAGCAGCCTGTTCGGCAGCCTGCGTGGCGGACTCGGAATTTCGGTCACACTGGTCGGGATGCTGCTCGCGGCAAGCACGGGCATCGTCGGCGCGACCGTCGTGACGATGGGTCTCCTGTCGCTGCCAACAATGATGCGGCGCGGTTACGACCCGGGTCTCTCCGCTGGAACCATCTGCGCGTCCGGGACGCTGGGCCAGATCATCCCGCCGTCGATCATCCTCGTCATGCTTGGTGACGTGCTGACGTCGGCTTACCAGCAGGCACAGCTCAAGATGGGTGTTTTCTCGCCCAAGACGGTGTCGGTCGGCGACCTGTTCGCGGGGGCGTTGATTCCGGGTCTGCTGCTCGTGTTTTTGTACATCGCGTATCTTGTCGTCACCGCCTGGCTGAAGCCGGCAGCGATGCCGGCAAGAGACTCGACCGATCGCGTTGGATTCTTCAAGGTCTTGCACGCGTTGTTGCCGCCCCTGCTGCTGATCTTCGCGGTGCTGGGCTCGATTCTCATGGGCGTGGCTACGCCAACTGAGGCTGCAGGCGTCGGCGCGGTGGGTGCGCTGCTGCTCGCGATAACGCGGAGACAGCTTGATCTCGTGCGGCTGCGGGAAATCATGCACAGCACGCTCTCGATCAGCAGCATGGTCTTCATGATCCTGATCGGCGCGTCGCTGTTCTCGCTCGTGTTCAGGGGCTTCGGCGGTGACGACCTGGTGCACGATCTTTTGAGCTCGATTCCCGGCGGTGTCGTTGGCGCCGTCATCGTCGTCATGCTCGTGATGTTCCTGCTCGGCTTCGTGCTCGACTTTATCGAGATCACCTTTGTTGTCGTGCCCATCGTCGGGCCGGTGCTGCTGGCGATGGGCCTCGATCCGGTCTGGCTGGGCATCATGATCGCCGTGAATCTGCAGACATCATTCCTGAC
This sequence comes from uncultured Gammaproteobacteria bacterium, assembly GCA_963922215.1. GTDB lineage: Bacteria > Pseudomonadota > Gammaproteobacteria > Steroidobacterales > Woeseiaceae > UBA1847. Next base: position 11,835 of record CAWUHY010000023.1, read on the forward strand.
GCCGCCGTTTGGTTTTGCGCTTTTCTACCTGCGCGGGGTCGCGCCCGACAGTCTGCCGACGTCTGCGATTTACCGGGGTGTGATGCCGTTCGTCGCGATTCAGTTGATCGCGCTGCTGCTGCTCGCAGCGTTTCCGGCACTGGTAACGTGGCTGCCGTCTCTGATCTACGGCAACTAGCTCGTGGGAGCGGATTTGTCCGCGATTTGGCTCAGGCACTGGAGCGTTCGTTCATCGCTGTGCCGCGACTCGATGATTTTCCCAATCCGGGAGTTGGATTTATCCGCGAAAGAGCGTTGAAGCCCCTCCCACAAGGCGGCGAAGCGTGTGGCGTCGTTCTAATCGTCCGCTTTCCCGCTCGCAGCCAACATCCGCTCGCGACAACTTGGACAGATTCCGTGCGAGATCATGTTTTGTTGCTGAACAACATGTGTGGGGCTCAACCATGCATCGGCAGCCTTGTCCGTGTCGGTCGGCTTGATTTTTTCGCACCACGCGCAGGCCGTCAGAACATGGCCGCGCTCTAAAGAGACAGCCTTCAGGCGTCGAAGCTCGAGCTGGGCGACAACAGCGTCGCGGATAATCTTCAGCAGCTTCAGACGCTCATCATCCGGCGACCGTGGCACCCGGTCGATGACGCACAGCGAACCGAGCCGCGAACCGTCTGCGACGATCAGCGGCGCGCCGGCGTAAAAACGGATGAATGGGTCCGAAACCACGAGCGGGTGATCGCGGTACTGTGTCTCCGCGTGGGTGTCCGGAATGATGAAGACTTCGTCGGACTCGATCGTTCGGGCGCAGAAGCCACGTTCTCTGGGAGTCTGTTCCGAGTCAATGCCGTGACGGGACTTGAACCATTGGCGATCTTCGTCGACGAGTGTGACCAGGCTGATCGGTACATTGAAAACAGCAGCAGCAAGACGCGTCAGATCGTCGAAACGATCTTCAGGAGGCGTGTCGAGAATCTTGTAACTCGACAGCGCCTGGAGACGCTCGTTCTCAGTCGTCTGTCCGTGTGCCATCGCGCTAGTCCGTTGTTTTCGTGCCGCTTTATCTCAAAAGCGACGCCGCAAAATAACAGATTCAGCGCGCTAACGCCTCAAATTTCGGCGGTTCTGGCTTTCAAGTCGGACTTCTGGTCTCGAGGTAGGCCTGCTCGGAGATCGCCTGGTATTCCTCGGAGACCGCCTGGAATTTCCGGAAGGACTCGTAGATTTTGCGGGCCTTTTCATCCTTCTCTGCAAGCTCTTCAATGACTTCCTTGGAGATCGCCTTCAGCCGCGACAGGACATCCGCCGGGAAGCGACGGAGTTCGACATTCGGGTCTTCCTTGAGCTGCTGCAGCGACATCGTGTTGCCGTAGGTGTACTCCGAAGCCATCTCAATTGTGATCGACTGGCTGGCGATCCGGACGATGGATTTCAGGTCGTCGGGCAGGCTGTCCCAGGCGCTCTTGTTGATGATCGCCTCCAGCGCCGGGGCCGGTTCCTGCCAGCCGGGGTAGTAGTAGTACTTCGCGGCCTTGTGCAGGCCGAAGGACACGTCGTTATAGGGCCCGACCCACTCGGTCGCGTCAATTGCACCGGTGCTCAAGGATGTGAAAATCTCGGAGCCCGGCAGGTTGACCGGCGTGCCGCCGGCCCGGCGCAGAACCTCGCCGCCGAGGCCGGGGATACGCATCTTCAGGCCCTTGAGGTCGTCGACGGAGCGGATTTCGCGATTGAACCAGCCACCCATCTGGACGCCGGTATTGCCGGCGGGGAATGGCACCAGGTTGAACGGGGCGTAGAGCTCTTCCCAAAGCTCGAGCCCTCCGCCGTAGTAGAGCCAGGCGTTGAGCTCGAAAAAATTCATGCCGAAGGGGATCGCCGTGAAAAACTGGGCGGCGTCCAGCTTGCCGCGGTGGTAGTAGGACGCGTCGTGTCCCATCTCGACGGTTCCGCGACTCACCGAGTCGAACACTTCGAACGCCGGCACGAGCTCGCCCGCCGCGTAAACCTTGATGTTCAGACGGCCGTTTGACGCTTCCCCGATGCGCTTCGCCAAATTCTCGGCCCCTTTGCCAAGGCCGGGGAAGCCCGGCGGCCAGGATGTCACCATGGACCAGTTGAAGGTCTCGCTGTACCCCGCCTGGGCGCCGTCACAGCTCGTGGTCTCAGACGAACAGGCGGCCACACCTGCAGCAGCGGCGAGCCCGCCAACGAAATATCTGCGTTTCATTCCATCCCCTTGAATTTCGCGTATCGCCGCTAGTGTATTGGGGCAGGTCATGGAAACCAACCGCGCGGCCACAGGATATGGTGGGATATATAAATCCCACTAAGCTCGGTTTTTATTTGAAAAAGGGGCTACGAATCGACACCCACTTGGTTTTCTAGCCAAAAGTGGGCTCCGACGACGCCGGAGCCCTCCGTCCATGGTCCAGCCGGACCCTTCCGTGGTCAGTCCGGAAACGCCAGGACAACACCAGGCGCCCGGCCCGGCTGGTCGTTCAAGTGTGCGCGGCCGGTGCGGAAAAACCGCGGTTTCTTATTCGGTGCTCTGTGGATAAAGTCTCGTCAGGGATTCAACGAGACCGGCTATTCGACAATGATCGGCCTGATACAGCGCGTCAGCGAGGCGAGCGTCAGCGTGGACGGCGAAACGATTGGCCGGATCGGCGGCGGACTGCTGGTTCTCGCCTGCGTCCAGCGCCACGACACGGACAAGACGGTGGACCGCCTGGCAGACCGAATCCTGGGTTATCGCGTGTTCCCCGATGAAACCGGCCGGATGAACAGGAGTCTTAAGGATACAGGCGGTGGACTCCTGCTCGTGCCGCAGTTCACGCTCGCGGCGAATACGAAAAAGGGCATGCGCGCGAGTTTCGCCGGTGCGGCAGATCCGGAAATCGGAGAGCGCTTTTTTGAGCGTCTGCTCGCGCGAACCCGCGAACTGCACGAAACGGTGGAAAGCGGGCGCTTTGGCGCTGACATGCAGGTCGCGCTCGTCAATGACGGGCCGGTGACATTCTGGATCGAGAGTTGAGCAGAGTTTGCCGTTGTAACGACTGGGAACCAGTCCACAAACCGAGACCTGAAGCCGGGTAAACGGATCGCGCAAGGGGTATAGTTCCCGGCCTTGGGTGAATAGATTACGTAAAGACGCCTGGCGTCTTTCAGGAGAAAATCATGTTTTCGAACATTGGTCCCGTTCAGCTTCTGATCGTCCTCGCGATCGTGCTGGCGATCTTCGGCACGAAGCGGCTGCGCACGCTCGGCTCCGACCTGGGCAGCGCCGTGAAGGGCTTCCGCACCGCGGTCAACGACGCAGACAAGGAAGAATCGGACGCCGAGCGCATCGGTGACGAATCCCGCGCCGACGCGAATTTCGATTCCACGCCGGCGGAAGACTCAGTCGAAGACAAAAAGAGCTAAGTCTTTATGAATCCAGGCTGGTCCTTTTCGGAGATGCTGATCATCTTCGTCATCGGCTTGATTATTCTGGGGCCGGAACGCCTGCCGCGTATCGCAAACCAGGTCGGCACCTGGATCGGCAAGGCGAAGCGCATGACACGCGTCATGAAACGCCAGCTCGAAGAAGAGCTCGACGTCGAGAAGAATCTCGGCATCCACCCGTCAATGCTGCAGACCCCGAGAGACGACGACAATTACTCCCCGGCGCACGATCCGGGCCCGGAGGAGCAGGCGACTTCACAGGCGGCGGCGAACGTCGTCGATGCGGACACCGAGAAACCCCGTGAGCGACGAGACGACTAAGGACGAGGAACTCGCCGAGGGCACGCTGCTCTCGCATCTTGTCGAGCTTCGCGACCGCCTGGTCAAGTCGCTGGTGGTCGTCGTCATCCTGTTCGTGCCGCTCGTTCCATTCGCCTACGACATCTTCGACTTCGTTGCGAAACCACTGCAGTCAACGCTGCCGGAAGGCCAGGAGTTGATCGCGACGGCCGTGCTGCAAACCATTCTCGCGCCGTTCAAGCTCGCACTCTATGTGGCGTTCCTGCTCGCGATGCCGTTCGTGCTGTACCAGATCTGGGCATTCGTGGCGCCGGGTCTGTACAAGAAAGAGAAGCGTTTCGCGCTGCCGATGCTCGCCTCGAGCATCGTGCTGTTCTACCTCGGCGCGGCGTTCGCCTTCTTCGTCGTCGGACCGCTGATCTTCCAGTTCACGGCCGCGCTTGCCGCGAAGAGTGCGGCGTTCCAGCTGCTGCCGGAGATCAAGGAGTATTTGAGTCTGCTGACTTCGCTCGTCTTGGTCTTCGGCTTCGCGTTTGAAATCCCGATCGCTACGGTGCTGCTCGTCTGGACCGGGCTCGTCACGCCCAAGAAGCTCGCGAGTGCGAGACCCTACGTGTTCCTCGCAGCCTTCGTCATCGGCATGTTCCTGACGCCCCCCGACATCATCAGCCAGACGCTGCTCGCCGTCCCGGTTTACCTCCTCTATGAACTCGGTCTGTTCATGTCACGCTTTTTCGTCGGCAAGAAAGAGACGGACGAAGAGGCCGTAGCGACGGACGGTTGACTGGTACGCTGTGGGAGCGGCTATAGCCAACTTTAAGGTCGCGAAACTCTTTAAGTCACCTCATGGACATGAACGACCGCTCCAGTGCCTGAGTTCAATCGCGGCTAAAGCCGCTCCCACAGGGACAGGCTCTTTCGCCTGTGGGAGGGGCTTCAGCCCCGATACCGCTAACCCCCTGTCAAGTAGCGGAAAAACGCCGAATTGTGTATTTTCGGCGGCCTCACGGCGCGATGGGGGTCGCGCACGAACGATAAGGTGCAGTGTCTTAAGCACCATTCCTTAAAAGAGACAAATCAATGACCGAATCAACGACGCCCGCGCCGACGCCGAGCAACGCAGAAATTTTCGGCCATCCACGTGGCCTGATGACGCTGTTTTTCACCGAGATGTGGGAGCGCTTCAGCTACTACGGGATGCGTGCGTTGCTTGTCCTGTTCATGACCGACCAGATCGTGAATGGAGGCATGGCGCTGGACGACAGGACTGCGACCGCGATCTACGGGATTTACACAGCTCTGGTTTACCTTCTCGCCCTCCCCGGCGGCTGGGTTGCGGACCGGCTGATCGGCGCGCAGAAAGCTGTACTCCTCGGCGGAATCGTCATCATGATCGGGCACTTCACACTGGCCGTGACGTCCGTGCACGCGTATTTCCTCGGCTTGCTGTTCGTGGTCCTCGGGACAGGACTGCTGAAGCCGAACGTATCCACGATTGTCGGTTCGCTCTACCCGATCGGCGATCCACGACGGGATGCCGGATTCAGTATCTTCTACAGCGGCATCAACGTGGGCGCGCTCTTTGGCCCCCTGATTTGTGGGGGATTGGCGCAAAGTGATCGGTTCGGATGGCATTGGGGATTTGCCGCAGCGGGCGTGTTCATGTTTTTCGGCGTCCTTCAGTTTTGGCTAACGAAACACCACCTGGGTGAAGCCGGACTACACCCCGCGAGCTCTGGCGACCCTGAAAAAGATACAGTTTCAAGAAGACGCGGCTCTATTGGCGTACTACTGGGGCTTGTCGCTCTCGGTGTGTTCGTTGCCGTTGCGCTGAGCGGTGCAATTTCTCTGGATCCGATCGAGATCGCCCGGCAGTCGGCGAAGTTTATTGTCGGAATGGCAGTCCTTTTCTTTGCCTACGTCCTGCTATTCGGCAAGTTGACGGTAGTGGAAAAGAAGCGCGTCGTCGCGTTGATTATTTTGCTAGCCGCCGCGGCCATGTTCTGGTCCGGATTCGAGCAGGCCGGAAGCTCGCTCAATATTTTTGCAGACCGGTTTACTGATCGGAGTTTGGGCGGTTGGGAGATTCCTTCCACCTGGTTCCAGTCGATTAACTCGATATTCGTCATCACATTCGCACCGATTTTCGGTTACATGTGGGTCGCGTTGGCGCGCCGCAACCTCAATCCATCCACCCCGGTGAAGTTCGCATTCGGCCTGATTAGCCTTGCGATTGGCTTCCTTGTGATGGTCGGGGCATCGACCGTTGTCGCAAGCGGAGACCTGGCGCTGCCGACCTGGCTGATCTTCACCTATCTATTCCACACGTTTGGCGAGTTGGCGCTTTCGCCTGTCGGTCTCTCTGTGACAACGAAGCTGGCACCGCAACGATTTGTCGGACAGATGATGGGCATGTGGTTCCTTGCGACAGCCCTCGGCAACTTGATCGCGGGTCTGATAGCGGGTGAGTTCGATACAGAAAACCTCACTGCGATGCCCGACCAATACATGAGCATCGTGCTTACGATTGGTGGTACCGGCATTGTCTTGCTCTTGCTTTCCAGACCGATCAAGAAACTGATGTCGGGCGTCGATTAGTCCGAGACAAACAATACAGAGATATCCGAAATGAAAAATTACTATCTTGCTCTAGTGGCGGGCGTGGCTTTGATTGCAGGCTGCGGCTCCGAAACCGCGCCGACGGCAGAAACCGAGGTGGCGACTCCGACCGAAACACCAGCAGAATTCGTGGCCCGCGCGAATGCGGAGCTCGAAGAGCTGCTGCGTGAAGTTGGTGCGGCAAACTGGGTGCGCGCAACCTATATCACCGTCGACACCGGCATCACCGCGTCGCTTGCCGCCGAGCGCTATTCCGCGTGGCATACCGACATGGTCAAGCAGTCGATGCAATACGACGGCATGGACATGGCACCAGAGACGCGTCGCGCGATGGATCTTCTGAAGCTCGGCACCTCGGCGCCAGCACCAAACGACGCTGCGAAACGCCGTGAGATGTCGGAGCTTCGGACGGAGCTGTCCGGCATGTACGGCGCGGGCAAGTGGTGCAAGGACGACGGCGAATGCATGTCCGGCTCCGAGCTCGAAAACTTCATGACGGAGAGTCGCGACTACGACGCATTGAAAGATGCGTGGGAAGGCTGGCGTGAAGTCGCTGTCCCGATGCGACCGAAGTACGAGCGTTTCGCAGAGCTCGCGAACGAAGGTGCGGTCGAGCTTGGTTACGGCGACCTTGGTGAAATGTGGCGTTCCGGTTACGACATGAGCGCTGACGAATTCCGCGACGAAGCCGAGCGGCTCTGGCAGCAGGTCAAACCGCTGTACGAAGAGCTGCACTGCCACGTTCGCGCGAAACTCTCGGACGTCTACGGTGAAGAGCGTGTCCCGACCGACGGGCCGATCCCGGCCCATATCCTCGGCAACATGTGGGCACAGGGCTGGAGCTTCCTCTACGACATCATGGAGCCTTATCCCGGTGTTGCCGGCCTGAACGTCGACGAGACGCTGGCCAAGAAGGACTACACGCCGAAAGAGATGGTCCGGAACGCGGAAGCGTTCTATGTGTCGCTCGGCCTCGACCGGCTGCCGGACACGTTCTGGGAACGTTCAATGTTCGTGAAGCCGACGGATCGCGAAGTCGTGTGTCACGCGAGCGCCTGGGGTCTCGATAAAGGTAACGACCTGCGCATCAAGATGTGCATCGATCGCACCTACGACGAGCTGCGCGTGATCTACCACGAGCTTGGCCACAACTATTACCAGTGGGCCTATCGCGACCTGCCGGCGCTGTTCCGCGGCGGCGCGCATTCCGGTTTCCACGAGGCGATTGGCGACACGATCACGCTGTCAATGACGCCGGACTACCTGGAGCAGGTCGGCCTGATCGACGACGCCGAGAACAGCGAGAAGGCCGTGATCAACCGCCAGATGATGATGGCGCTCGACAAGATCGCCTTCCTGCCGTTTGGCAAGCTGATCGACGAGTGGCGCTGGAAGGTGTTCTCCGGCGAAACGACGCCGGACACGTACAACCGCGACTGGTGGGCGTTACGCGAGGAGTACCAGGGCATCGTGCCGCCGGTCGTGCGGACGGAAGAACACTTCGATCCGGGCGCGAAATACCACGTTCCCGCGAACGTCTCGTACACGCGATACTTCCTCGCGCACGTCATGCAGTTCCAGTTCCAGCGCGCGCTGTGTGACATTGCCGGCCACGAAGGCGACCTGCAGTCCTGCTCTGTCTACGGCAGCGAAGAAGCGGGCGAGCGCTTCAACGCAATGCTCGCCGCCGGCCAGAGCGAACCCTGGCAGGACACGCTAGAGAAGCTGACGGGCACGCGCGAGATGGACGCAACAGCGATCATCGACTACTTCGAACCGCTGATGGGTTATCTCAAGGAACAGAACGAAGGCCGCAGCTGCGGCTGGTAAGCCTGAGGCACACGATCAAAAAGCCTCGCCGGAGCAGTCCGGCGAGGCTTTTTTATTGCCCTGTGGGAGGGGCCTCAGCCCCGATTCTTTCGAGACTGATCGCGGCTGAAGCCGCTCCCACAGTCTTTGGGTGCTGCAAACCGCCACTTCAGTCAGTACACTCTCCCGACGATTTTTGAGGGGGATCAACATGTCAGAGAACACGCAAGCCTCGCAGGGTGGCTGGCTCGGAACCGTCGAGCGCGTCGGTAACAAGCTGCCCGACCCGGCCATGCTTTTTGTCGGGTTGCTGGTTATCGTCTGGGTGCTGTCGTGGCTGATGTCGTACGGCTCCTACGACGTTGTCGACCCGCGGACCGGTTCCGCGATCGTCGTCAACAACCTGCTCACCGGGCAGGCGATCACGTCCTGGATGACGACGATGGTCAACACCTTCGTCACCTTCGGTCCGGTCGGCACGGTTCTCGTCGCAATGCTCGGCATCGGTGTCGCCGAGTACTCGGGCTTCATCACGACCGGCATTCGCGCCTTGCTGAACGTCACCCCGAACAAGCTCTTGACGCCGATGGTGATCCTCGTCGGCATCGTCAGCCATTCGGCCGTCGACGCCGGTTACGTTCTCGTCATCCCCCTGGGCGGCGTGATCTTTTTCGCTGCCGGCCGCCACCCGCTCGCGGGCATTGCCTGCGCATTCGCGGGCGTTTCCGGCGGCTTCTCTGCCAACTTCGTTCCGTCCGCGCTCGACCCGCTGCTGCAGGGCCTGACGCAGACCGGCGCACAGCTCCTCGATCCGGCGATCGAGGTCAACACGCTGAACAACTACTTCTTTACGACCGCATCGTCGCTGCTGATCGTCGGGCTCGGCTGGTGGCTGACGGACAAGGTCGTTGAACCGCGCCTCGCCGGCACGGAGGTCGACGGCGATCAGGAAGACCTGCCAGTCATGCACGACATCACCGAGCCGGAACGCAAAGGCCTGCGCTGGTCGCTGATCGTCATGGTTCTTGGTCTGGTCATTCTTGCGCTGACTTTGATGCCCGCGGACTCCGCATGGCGCGACGCGAACGGAAGCCTCGTCTCATTCGGCGCGCCGATCATGCAGTCGATCGTCGCGTTGATCTTCTTCCTGTTCCTGATACCGGGAACGGTGTTCGGCTACGTCTCCGGTAAGTTCAAAAGCTCGAAGGACATCATCGAGGGCATGTCGCACGCAATGAACGGCATGGCGTACTACCTCGTCATCATGTTCTTCATCGCACAGTTCGTGTACGCGTTCGGCGCGTCGAACCTCGGCACGCTGCTCGCGCTGGAAGGCGCAGAGGTGTTGCGTAAGGCCGCGCTACCGGCCGGCTTTACGATCGTCGGTATCATCCTGCTGACAGGCTTCGTCAACATCTTCGTCGGCTCCGCGAGCGGCAAGTGGGGGCTTTTGGCGCCGATCTTCGTGCCAATGCTGATGTCACTCGGTATCTCGCCCGACCTCACGCAGGCGGCCTACCGCGTCGGCGATTCGAGCACGAACATCATCACACCGCTGATGCCGTACTTCCCGCTGGTCGTCGTGTACTGCCAGCGCTATGTGAAGGGAACGGGTATCGGCACGCTCGCGGCAATGATGCTGCCGTACTCGCTCGCTTTCCTCGCGGCATGGTCGGCGTTTCTGCTGGCGTACTGGGGACTGGGCTTCCCGCTTGGAATCCAGGCGAGCTATACGTATCCGTAGCTGAGTGATTAAGAGTCGCGGCTGAGCGCGCCCTGTGGGAGGGGCTTCAGCCCCGACTTTTTAGGCTCCGGAAGCGCTACCGCGTCACGCACTCGCCCGCGTACGCCATTTTGACGTTCGCGTTTTCCATGCGGCAGGCGTTTTCGTAGGTGGCACCGTCGATGCCGCAGACTGGCTCCTGGGTGTTCGGGCAGTTCTGGCCCTGCTCTTCGCACATGCCGGCATAGTCGATGCGCACGCCCTGGCGTTCGGCGTGGCAGGCGTTGCCGTAGGTTTTCTGGTTTGCACCGCAGACCGGAACGAAGATGTTTGGACAGGTGCGACGGTTGCAGGCGCCGAGTGTGAAGGTCGCCACGCCGTCCCGGTCGGCGTGACAAGCATTGTCGTAGGTGACGCCGTCGTCTCCGCAGACCGGCACGATCGAGGCCGGGCAATTGTCGACATCGCAGCGGCCGGCACGCTGAACCGGGACGCGGTCCGCTTCCGCCTCGCAGCGATTCAGGTACGTGAGTCCATTGACGCCACACACATAGTCTTCCGTTGCCGGGCAACCGCTCGCCGTGCACGCGCCGAGGCCGGCAACTTCGACACCGGACAGATCGGCGAAGCACTCATTGATAAAGGTGTTCCCGTCGACGCCGCAAACCGGATCGTAGTCTTCGACGCACTGGCCGTCCTCGTTGCCGCAGATCCCCTCGTGATCGACAGCGACCTCGGCCGCTTCGGCCATGCAGGCATTGCTGTAGGTCTGGCCGTCTTCACCGCAGACCGGCCTGTACTCCTGCGTACAAATCGTCTCGCTGGCCTGCAGGAGGCCGGTGGAAGAGGGTCCCGCCTGCAGCCAGGCGTCACGCGGTCCCGCCTCGCTCGCAACGGCGGCGAGCAGCAGGGTCAGTGTGGTCAGCATGTAGTGTTTCGCTATCAAGACGTCGTGTCCTTAGAGTCTG
>CAWUHY010000024.1:0-21872 GCA_963922215.1 uncultured Gammaproteobacteria bacterium
ACGATGGCGGCATCTTCGTCGCCGTCATGCCGGCGCGCCAGCGCGGCTACCGGCTCCGGATCACGCTGAATTCCGGAGAGGTCTACACGATCGACGACCACTACCGCTTCCCGCAGACACTGGGCGACATGGACCTGTACCTGCTCGGCGAAGGCTCCGACAAGGAGATCTATAACAAGCTCGGGTCGCGGGTCATGACGATCGACGGGGTCGCCGGTACCCGCTTCGCAGTCTGGGCGCCCAATGCGTCGCGCGTTTCTGTCGTCGGCAGTTTCAACGACTGGGACGGCAGGCGCCACATGATGCGCAAGCACCCGGCGAACGGCATCTGGGAGATCTTCGTCCCGGCCGTCCAGGCGGGCGACACTTACAAATATGAACTGCTCGATCGCAACGGCCATCTCCTGCCTTTGAAGACGGACCCGTATGCGAAATACCACGAGGCACCTCCGGGCAACGCGTCAATTGTTTACAGCTCAAATTACGAGTGGCAGGACGCAGCGTGGATGAAGAAACGCTCTTCATCGCAGGATCTCGGCGAGCCGATCAGCATCTACGAGGTGCATCTAGGTTCGTGGCGTCGCAAAGACGACAATTCCTATCTTGGCTACCGCGACCTCGCGGACGAGCTCGTCGCCTACGTCAAGGAGATGGGGTTCACCCACATCGAATTGTTGCCGGTGTCCGAACACCCGTTCGACGGCTCCTGGGGTTACCAGCCAATCGGCATGTTCGCGCCGACCTGCCGCTTCGGTGCTCCGGACGATTTTCGCTATCTCGTCGACCGCTGCCACGCGGAAGGCATCTCCGTCATCATCGACTGGGTGCCGGCGCATTTTCCGAAAGACGACTACGGTCTCCGACGCTTCGACGGCACGGCGCTCTACGAACACGAAGACCCGCGCAAGGGCGAACACGCAGACTGGGGCACGCTGATTTTCAATTTCGGTCGTCGCGAAGTGGTCAATTACCTACTCGGCAGTGCCCTGTACTGGATTCACGAGTTCCATATCGACGGCATCCGCGTCGACGCCGTCGCGTCAATGCTGTACCTCGACTATTCGCGTGAAGACGGGCAGTGGATTCCGAACGAGTACGGCGGCAATGAAAATATCGAAGCCGTCGAATTCCTGCGCCAGTTCAATCGCGAGATTCATGCGGCAGGCGCAAACTCGTTCGCCGAGGAGTCGACGGCCTGGCCCGGTGTATCGCGTCCGGTCGAAACCGGCGGGCTCGGCTTCACCTACAAATGGAACATGGGCTGGATGAACGACACGCTCAGATACATGAGCGAAGACCCGGTGCATCGCAAATACCATCACGACAAGATGACGTTCGGGCTCGTCTACGCCTTCAATGAAAATTTCGTGCTGCCGCTCTCACACGACGAAGTCGTGCACGGCAAACGCTCGCTGCTGGGCCGGATGCCGGGCGACGAGTGGCAGCGCTTTGCGAACCTGCGCGCTTACTTCGCTTCGATGTTCGCGCATCCCGGCAAGAAGCTCTTGTTCATGGGCTCCGAGATCGCGCAGGCTCGCGAGTGGACGCACGACCAATCACTGGACTGGCATCTTCTGCAATACGGTTTTCACGAAGGCGTACAACGCCTGATCCGCGACCTGAATGCGCTGTATCGCGAGACACCGGCGCTCCATGAGATCGACTTCAGCAACGAAGGATTTGAGTGGATCGACTGGAGCGACGCAGACAACAGCATTTTGAGCTGGGTTCGCCGCGACAGGAACGGCGGGCACATCATCTGCGTCACGAACTTCACGCCGATCGTCCGTCACGACTATCGACTTGGCGTTCCGGAGAAACGTGCATACAGCGAGATCTTTAACTCGGACAGCGAACACTACGGCGGCAGCAACGTTGGCAACACGCGCGTTCACGCCGAAGACATTAACGCGCACGGCAGGTCGATGTCTGTACGACTGACGTTACCGCCGCTCGCAACGATCTTTTTAAAGCCAGAAGGCTAGCAGCCTTCAGGAGAACAGGAATGGCTACCAACAAGGAAGGTAACGCCGGCATCGGCGATATCGAATTAATCCAGAGTCCCGAGCTGCCGATGACGGCCGACGGAATCTTGAAAGACTTTACGCACTACTTCGGTCGCATGCTCGGCCGCAGGACGATCAAAACGAAATCACCGTTTCTCTACCAGTCCGTCGTGTTCGCAGCACGCGACCGGCTTATGGAACGGTGGTCCAAAACGAATCTCGCCATCGAACGGGACGGCAATCGCCGCGTCGCCTACCTGTCGCTCGAGTTCCTGATGGGCCGGCTATTGCACAACGCGCTTTTGAGCCTCGGGATCGAAGACGAAACCGAAGAGGCACTGAATCGTCTCGGGCTCGAGCTAGAGCAGGTCTACGATCGCGAGTGGGACGCGGGACTCGGCAACGGGGGTCTTGGACGCCTCGCTGCCTGTTTCCTGGATTCCTGCGCGACCCTCGGTCTGCCGGTGATGGGCTACGGCATCCGCTACCACTACGGCATGTTCCATCAGCGCATCGAAAACGGCTACCAGGTCGAGGAACCGGACCCGTGGCTGCGTGAAGGTTTTCCGTGGGAGATCGAACGCATCGAACTGGCGCAGACCGTCAAGTTTGGCGGACACACAGGCACCTACAAGGATGCCGACGGAAAACTCCGCTACCAGTGGGTCAACACACAAGACGTACTCGCAATTCCGTTTGACGTTCCCGTTCCGGGCTATCGGAACGACATCGTCAATACACTGCGCCTCTGGTCAGCCGCAGCAACCGACGCGTTCGATCTCGAGGAATTCAATGCAGGCAGCTATGCCGATGCTGTCGCATCCAAGAATGCGGCGGAAAACATCACGATGGTCCTGTATCCGAATGCCGAGACCGAGAACGGGCAGGAGCTCCGACTTCGACAGCAGTACTTCCTGGCGTCCGCAAGCCTGCAGGACTCACTGCGTTTGTGGACTGAGCAGAACGGCAACGACTTTACGGAATTCGCTGAAAAGAACTGCTACCAGCTGAACGATACCCACCCGGCTGTCGCAGTCGCCGAACTGATGCGCCTGCTGATGGACGAACACCGCATGGAATGGGAAGAGGCCTGGTCGATCACGCAGCGCACGATGGCCTACACGAACCACACGCTGCTGCCGGAGGCGCTGGAGACCTGGCCGGTCAGCATGTTCCGCCGCCTGCTGCCGCGACTCCTCGACATCATTTACGAAATCAACGCGCGCTTCATTACTGAAATCTCACGACGCTGGCCGGGCGACTCGGACCGCATCAAGCGGATGTCGCTGATCCAGGAAGGCAGCGAACCGATGGTGCGTATGGCCTACCTCGCCATCGTCGGAAGCTTTTCTGTCAACGGCGTCGCAGCGCTGCACTCGCGGCTGCTGCGCGAGGGACTGTTCCGGGATTTCGCGGAGCTCTGGCCTGAAAAATTCAATAACAAGACGAACGGTGTTACGCAGCGGCGCTGGCTCGCAGCCTGCAATCCGAAGCAGTCCGCGCTGATGACCGAGAAAATCGGCGACGGTTGGGTCACTGATCTGTCGCAGCTCGAGGGACTCGCGAAATACGCCGACGACGCCGACTTCCAGAAACGCTGGCGGAAAGCGAAGCTTGAGAACAAGATGCGCCTCAAGAACGCCGTGCAAAAAGTCACGGGCATCGAACTGTCAACCGACATGCTGTTCGACGTTCAGGTCAAGCGCATCCACGAGTACAAGCGCCAGTTCCTGAATGTCCTGCACGCGATTCATCTTTACGACCGAATTCGTCGAGGCGACGGGGACGATCTCAGCCCGCGCGCGATCATCATCGGTGGCAAGGCTGCGCCGGGATACTTCATGGCGAAGAACGTCATCAAGTGCATCAACAACGTCGCCCGTGTGATCAACTCGGACCCGGAAATGGGCAACAAGCTCAAGCTCGTTTTCTACCCGGACTACAACGTCTCCGCGATGGAATTTATCTGCCCCGCAGCGGACCTGTCGGAGCAAATCTCGACGGCGGGCAAGGAAGCCTCAGGCACGGGCAACATGAAATTCATGATGAACGGCGCGGTCACGATCGGCACGCTCGACGGTGCAAATGTTGAGATTCGTGAGGCCGTCGGCGAAGAGAACTTCTTCCTGTTCGGAAAGACGGTCGAAGAGATCGAGGCGATGCGCGGAAGCTACGATCCGCAGTCGATCATCGAGTCCGACGAAGATTTCAAACGCGTCATGCATCTGCTGGACAGCGGTCATTTCAATCGCTTCGAACCGGGATGCCTTGACCCTGTTATCCAGTCAATCCGTGAGCCGGCAGACGCGTGGATGACGGCAGCGGATTTTCGCTCGTTCATCGACGCGCAGGCGCTTGCCGATGCGGCCTTCAAGGATACGGAGCGCTGGACGCGCATGAGCATCCTAAACGCCGCGCGCTCGGGACGTTTCTCGACCGATCGCACGATGCAGGACTACAACGACGACATCTGGAAACTCGAGCCGATCCAGATTGAACAGTAAAACAGTCAAGACCGGCAGCGCCGGCCAGCTTGGCGCCACCGTCATTGACGGTGGCGTCAATTTCGCAATCCATTCGTCGGTAGCCGAACGTGTCGAGCTCTGCCTGTTCGACGCGAAGGGCAAGTAGTCGCGCCTCGATCTTCCGCACCGTGAAGGCGATGTCTGGCACGGCTTCGTGCCCGGCGTTGGCGAAGGCCAGCGCTACGCCTACCGCGTGCACGGCGACTACAACCCGGAACGCGGTGCGCGTTGCAATCCTGCCAAGCTACTGATCGATCCCTACGCGCAGCGCATCGACGGTGATCTGACCTGGGACGAGTCAGTGTTCGACTACGGGGACGACTGGAAGCCGGACAACCGCGACAGTGCCGCTTTCGTGCCGAAGTGCGTCGTTACGGGACCATTCGACGCCCCGGTCGATCGCGCAGCGCGGGTTCCGTGGACCGAAACGGTCTTTTACGAAACGAACCTGCGCGGCTTCACGATGCGGCATCCCGCGGTCGAGGAAACGAAGCGCGGCACTTACAGCGGCATGACGAACGGCGAGGTACTGAAGCACCTGAAGAGTCTCGGCATCACGTCGGTCGAACTGATGCCGGTGCAGTGGTACATCGACGAGCATCACCTTGCCAAGCAGGGTTTGAGGAACTACTGGGGCTACAACACGATCGGGTTTTTCGCGCCGATGGCGCGCTTCGGCAACGACAATCCGGTTGCGGAATTTCGCGCGATGGTCTCAGCGATCCACGACGCCGGCCTCGAAGTCATCATGGACGTCGCCTACAACCACACGGGCGAGAGCAACGAGTACGGCCCGACGCTGTGCTTCCGCGGCATCGACAATCTTGCGTACTACCGCACACCGCTCGACAACCCGGCTGCCTACATCAACGACACAGGCACCGGCAACACAGTCAACATGGACCATCCCGTTGTGCGGGACCTCGTGCTCGACAGCCTGCGTTACTGGACGACGCAGATGGGCGTCGACGGATTCCGCTTCGATCTTGCCACGGTGCTTGGGCGCCACGCGGACGGCTTTTCCCCGGATCACCCGCTCCTGCACGCAATCAGCAGCGATCTCGTTTTGAAACACGCGAAGCTCGTCGCCGAGCCCTGGGATCCGGGACCGGGCGGCTACCAGCTCGGACGTTTTCCGGCCGACTGGGCAGAATGGAACGACCAGTTCCGCGACACGGCCCGGCGTTTCTGGCGCGGCGAACACGGCGTCACCGGCGAACTTGCCCGGCGCATTCACGGCTCGGCCGACATCTTCGACATCCACGGCCGGGACCCGCGCAGCAGCGTCAATTTCATTACGGCACACGATGGTTTTACGCTCAAAGACGTCGTCAGCTACGAGCGCAAGCACAACGAAGCAAACGGCGAGAACAACCGGGACGGCCACGCGCACAACTACAGCTGCAACTACGGTGTGGAAGGACCGACAAGCGATCCCGACATCCAGGACGCCAGGCGCCAGCATCGCCTGAACCTGCTCGCGACGCTGATCTTCTCGCAGGGCACGCCGCTGTTGCTGGCCGGCGACGAATTCGGGCATTCGCAGGGTGGGAACAACAACGCGTACGCGCAGGACAATGAGATCACCTGGATCGACTGGACGGCGCTGGACGAGGATCCCGAGTTTCTCGACAAGGTCCGGCAAATGCTCGCGCTGCGCCGCGAGCTGCCGCTGCTGCGTCATCAGACCTATCTGCACGAAGCCGTCGATACGGGTACAAGCGTGATCGACCTGTTGTGGCTGGATATCGACGGACTGCCGATGGAAGACCATGCCTGGGCGGATGCCTCGGCGTTCGCGGTTGCCTATGTTGAGAAAGAGGTCGACGGCGATGCGGAGTTTGCCGTCGTGATGATCAACCGCGATTCGCGGGAGGTGGAAATTTCGCTACCGGACACGCTCGCGGAGCGCGGCTGGGATATTGCATTCGTGACACACGGAGAGGCGGTTGCCATTAATCGTCGTGCGTTGAGACTGCCGGCCCGATCGGTAGCGCTCATTCGACACCGCGTCGGGGGCTAGTCTTATATCGAGAGTGGCCTAACGGCCTGCGAACATGTCCCGCATGCCTTCGCGGGAAACACAGCCGCAGTCTGACTGTCCGCCGTAGCTCTGGCAGAAACCGACGTAGCCGGTCGGGCAATCAATCGGCGCCTTGGCCTTGCGCCGTGCGAGCATGCGCTCACGTTTTTCAACTTCCGACCAGTCGCCGGTGATGCTGGCTTCCAGTTCGAGCTGTTCAATGGTTTTCACCGGAGCGCAGCCAACCGCCAGAAGAGCGACCGCGATTACAACTACTGTCTTCATAAAACTGTCTCCTTATCTCGATATCCGGTTAGCGATTTCTCGCAACCAGAGATACCAAGCGGAAGACTCCGGATAGGTGACGCAAACGACACTTTTAATGACCGTAACGCGCACCGTTTTGGACGTGCAAGATGCCAACATCAAAGCTACGCATTTAGAGTCGGAAAAACCATTTTTGTTGCGCCGACGCGACATACCAACGAGTTATAAGAAGTGTGACCGCGGTCACGGCCGGTGGACGCCGGGCCGCCGCAATCCAGACGATTTGCGCGTCAGTCGCGGGCCATCGGCAGGCGCGTCGTGTACTTCACGCGGCGCAGGACAAAGGTTGAGCTCGCCGAGCGCACAGCTGGGTGCTTTAAAATTTCCTGATTGAGAAATTCCGTGTAGCGATCGATATCCTCCACGACAACGTGCAGGACGTAATCGCGTTCGCCGGCAACGGTAAAACACTCGGTGACGGCATCAAGTCGATGGACGTGCGCCTCGAATGCCTGCCGGTTTTCGTCGGAATGCTCCGTCATCGAGACGGCGAGCAGGACCTGGATGGCAAATCCGGCAAGCTTCGGATCCAGGAGCGCGACCTGCCGCTCGATGAGACCGGATTCCTCGAATTCGCGGATGCGGCGCCAGCACGACGAACGCGACATGCCGGCGAGTTCCGCAAGCTCGGTCTGGTTGCGGGTGTTGTCCACCTGCAGCTCGTCCAGCAGGCGTCGATCGGTGCGACTCAGCTTGATTGACACGATTTTCTCTCTATGGATTGCATTTTGAGATAATCGTATCACTTAAAGAGCTTAGCTGGACGATTTAGAACACATTTCCAAGCATTCTGACGCATACTGACCGGCTTCACTCAGGAGATGCGGCCATGGCAGATTTGTTTGACAACCCGATGGGGCTCGACGGATTCGAATTCGTGGAATTCGCAGCGCCCGACCCGTCCGTCGTTCACGACACCTTTGAGCTGCTGGGCTTTACCGCCGTCGCGAAGCACCGCTCCAAAGATGTCACGCTCTACCGGCAGGGCGGCATCAACTTCATCCTGAACGCCGAGAAGAAGAGCGTTGCGGATTATTTCGCGCAGGAACACGGCCCCTCCGCCTGCGGACTCGCGTTCCGCGTCCGCGACGCGCACGCAGCCTACGCCCGCGCGCTGGAACTCGGCGCACAGCCGCTGGATATTCCGACCGGACCGATGGAGCTGCGTCTGCCAGCGATCAAAGGCATCGGCGGTGCTCCGCTGTACCTGATCGACCGCTACGAGGAAGGAACGACAATCTACGACATCGACTTCGAATTCTTCGACGGTGTCGACCGCAACCCGGAAGGCTGCGGCTTCAAGGAGATTGACCACCTCACCCACAACGTCTACCGGGGCCGCATGCAGTACTGGGCCGACTACTACGAGCGGCTCTTCAACTTTCGAGAGATTCGTTACTTCGACATCAAGGGCGAGTACACCGGGCTGACTTCGAAAGCGATGACCGCGCCTGACGGCAAGATCCGGATCCCGTTGAACGAGGAAGCATCAAAAGGTACCGGCCAGATCGAAGAATTTCTGATGGCGTTCAACGGCGAAGGCATCCAACACATCGCCCTCTCCTGCGACAACCTGCTCGACTGCTGGGATCGCCTGAACAAGCGCGGTATGGAGTTCATGACGCCGCCGCCGGATGCCTATTACGAGATGCTCGAGGAACGACTGCCCGGCCACGGAGAGCCCGTCGAGGAATTGAAGTCTCGCGGAATACTGCTCGATGGCACGACGGGCGAAGAGCCACGCTTGCTGCTGCAGATCTTCTCCAGCAACATGCTGGGGCCGACGTTTTTCGAATTCATCCAGCGGAAAAAAGACGAAGGCTTTGGCGAAGGCAACTTCAAGGCGCTGTTCGAATCGATCGAGCGTGACCAGATCG
Organism: uncultured Gammaproteobacteria bacterium; assembly: GCA_963922215.1. Taxonomy (GTDB): domain Bacteria; phylum Pseudomonadota; class Gammaproteobacteria; order Steroidobacterales; family Woeseiaceae; genus UBA1847. The sequence continues at coordinate 8,759 of CAWUHY010000024.1, forward strand.
CGCGCGGCGTCGTCGACACGGAGGACTCTGCCGCATGAAATTGAAACGCATTCATCACGTCGCCTACCGTTGCAAGGACGCGAAGGAAACGGTCGAGTTCTACCAGGACGTCCTGAACATGGACTTCACGATGGCATTCGCGGAAGACCAGGTTCCGTCGACGAAAGAACCGGACCCCTACATGCACGTCTTCCTGGACGCGGGCATGGGCAACGTGCTCGCGTTTTTCGAGCTGCCGACGAAGGAAGAAATGGGTCGCGACGAGAAAACGCCGGCGTGGGTGCAACACATCGCTTTCGAACTCGAGAGCTACGCCGAGCTGCTCGCCGCAAAAGAGCGCGTCGAAAGCAAGGGTATCGACGTCGTTGGCCCAACGAATCACGGCGTGTTCCAGTCAATTTACTTCTTTGATCCGAACGGCCACCGTCTCGAGCTCGTCTGGAACAACGGCACACAAGAGCAGCTCGACGAGTTGCGACGTGTCGCACCCGCAATGCTGGACGAATGGAGCCGAACGAAAAAGGCGCCACGCCATGCGGCCTGGCTGCATGAACTCGAATTCAACGGAGAAGATGCATGAAGCTTGCGTCCTTAAAGCACGAGCGCGACGGTCAACTGGTCGTCGTCTCGGACGATCTGAAACGTTATCTCGATGCGAGCGCGGTTGCGAGCACACTGCAGGCTGCGCTCGACGACTGGGACGGCGTGGCCGAGGCGCTGAACGATATCGCCGTGCGGGTCAATCGCGGCGAAGGCGAAGCGTTTTCCGAAGAAGCCTGTGACTCGCCCCTGCCACGCGCCTATCAGTGGGCAGACGGCTCGGCCTACGTGAACCACGTCGAACTCGTCCGTAAAGCGCGCGGCGCCGAAATGCCGGACAGCTTCTGGACCGACCCGCTGATGTACCAGGGCGGATCCGATTCATTCCTCGGCCCGCATGACGCAATTCAGATGGCGGACACCGGCTGGGGTATCGACTTCGAGGCCGAAGTCGCAGTCATCACCGACGACGTCCCGATGGGTGTGACAGCAGACGAGGCGCTGTCGCATATCCGTCTGGTCCTGCTTGTCAACGACGTCTCGCTGCGTAACCTGATTCCCGGCGAACTCGCAAAAGGCTTCGGCTTCTTCCAGTCGAAGCCGTCCAGCGCATTCTCGCCGGTTGCCGTGACGCCTGACGCGCTGTCCGATTTCTTCAGCGACGGCAAGCTGCATCGGCCCATGGAAACAACCTACAACGGCGAGCTGTTCGGCAAGCCGGATGCCGGCACCGACATGACGTTTCATTTCGGCCAGCTGATCGCGCACGCGGCGAAGAGCCGCCCTTTGTGCGCGGGTACGATCATCGGCTCCGGCACGGTCTCGAACAAGCTCGACGGCGGACCGGGCAAACCTGTGACAGAGGGCGGGCTGGGCTATTCCTGCATCGCCGAGATCCGCATGATCGAAACCATCGAAAACGGCAAACCGTCGACCGAGTTCATGCAGTTCGGTGACACGATTCGCATCGAAATGCACGACGACGACGGACAGTCGATCTTCGGCGCGATCGACCAGACTGTAGAAAAATACACGCGATGAGTCGGGCGAGACTTTACAGCTACTGGCGCTCGACCGCCGCCTACCGCGTTCGCATTGCCCTCAACCTGAAAGGCTTGAGCTACGAGACGGTCGCAGTCGATCTGAAACCCGGAATCGATGCGCAGAAAAGCACTGCATACACCGACCGCAATCCCCAGGGGCTGATTCCGTTTTTCGAAGACGGCAACGTTGAGATCGCGCAGTCCATGGCAATCCTCGCCTATCTCGATGAACAGCACCCGGAACCGCCCTTGCTGCCCGCGACGGCGCAGATGCGCGGCGACGTGCGCTCGATCGCGCAACTGATTGCCTGCGATATCCATCCTCTGAACAACATCGGTGTTCTGACCTTCCTGAGCGACGCAATGGAGATCGACGCGACGGCGCGCGGCCAGTGGTACGAGAACTGGATCCACCGGGGTTTTCAGTCGATCGAGGATACGATCCGGGCCAAGGGTGACGGCTTCACGATCGGCGACACGCCGACGCTCGCCGATGTCTGCCTCGTTCCACAGGTCTATAACGCCCGGCGCTTCAATGTACCGCTAAGCAACTACCCGGAGATCGTTGCCGTCGAGCAACGTTGTCTCGACCTGCCAGCCTTCGACGAGGCACGTCCGGAACGGCAGCCGGACGCACCTGCCGACGGGTAATCGGTTCTCAATAGTCCGCAGCCAGCGCTTCGTCGAGCAGCGCGATCAGCTCGTCGCGCGAGTAGGTGTAAGGCTGGTCCTGGTTGAGTTGCACGACCTTGCCCAAAGCCGCGCGAATCGTGCGCTCGGCCTGGTCGGCGTTCGGCACGACCATGTAGCGTCGTCTCGGCGATTCAGCACTCATGACGTGAAGTGCAGCGTCCGCGACTTCATCCGGCTCCTTCAGCTTCGCGTTCGCGTCGATCATCTGCTGCACCTGGGCGCGCTCATCTTCAGACAGGTCGGGCAGATCCTCTTCCGTCTTGCCGAGTGATTTCAGCGCAACCTTTTTCCGGATCTCCGACTTGTAGCCGCCGGGATCGATCACGCTGACGTGGACGCCCTGCGCCGACATTTCAGCCGCATAGGCGTCGGTGTAACCCTCGATCGCAAACTTGCTCATTGAGTAGGTTCCGGATCCGGGACCTGCCAGATAGCCGGAGATCGAGCCGATCGTCGTCGTCCTGCCGCCGCTTTCAACGAGCAGCGGCGCGAACGCATTGTTGACCCGATAAGGCCCGTAGACGTTAACGTCGAACACAAAATCGAGGTCGCCTTCAGTCATGTCCGACATCGGCTTGAACACGCCCACGCCGGCATTGTTGACGACGCCCCACAGGCCCCTGCCTGCCTCCTCGACAAGCGCAACGGCCGCGTCGATCTCGTCCTGCTTCGTCACGTCCAGCCTGACGGCCGTCATATTGTCTTTCGCATCGAGCATCTCGAGATCGGCGTCCTTCCGCGCGCCGGCATAAACATGAAAGCCCTCGGAGGCGAGCTTCTCAGCGATGGCGAGGCCGATGCCGCTGCTTGCTCCTGTGACGAGGACGGCTTTCTCTTGCGCATGCTCATCTGCGAGCGCGCTCAAGCTGACGAGCAATCCCAACGCTGCAAGAATCAATGGTCTGATCATGTGTCTCCCCTTCTGGTGTTCTTGTTGTGTTTCGCGATTTCCGCGTCGATCGATAGTGTAGGCCCTAACGGTTCAGAAACGTGTTCACCGTGAGTCGCCCGCGCCCCGGGTCGTCGGGCAAGGAAATGTCGTTCGGGACCGACGCCGAATGCAGGTTGATGCCGCGATAGACGACGACGCGGTTGAAGCGCGCTTCGATCCTGAAAACATGCTCGAAAAGCTCGGTACTGCCGTTGATGTAGCGTTGCTCCGGCATACCGACGGCCTGCACCTCCTGCTCGAATGTCTGTTTGAAGTGCTCGAAGCGATCCTCGGTTACGGTCTCGTAGCCGGTGCTTCGGTGCCGGTAGAAGTCCGTACCTCCGAATTCCGGGCCGCACAGATAGTGCAGCACGGCGAGTTTCGAACCGTCGACGCCGTCGTAGTGGGGAAAGAGCTGAATCGGCATCAAATCCTGCGGCTCCGTCGTCACGAGGGAATACATCGCCTCCTCGACGCGCGGCTCAGTGTCATAGTCAAAGGTTGAGCGAATGAGCTTCGACAGGCTGCCCAGCAAATACTTCAGGTAAGAAGACGGAACGTCGGAACGGATACCGGGATAGTACGGACCGATTTTTCGATACTCGCGCTTGCCTGCATCGACGAGCAGCTTGTCGGTCAGCGGAAAGAAATCGTCGACGATGAGAATGGGCTGCCCTTCGTTGCCGATTCTTATGATGTCCGCGGTCGGCGTCATCAGACAGGACCTGAGCGTTGAATGGATGTGAGGCGCTGCATGATGGAGTTCAGACTACAGCGACGGTTGGCGCTTGCAAAGCAGAAGGCCTTGGCTATTGCCCCCGGGATTCCCGTACAATGCGCGGCGGATGGAGCGCCTGCCAGGCGCACGATAAGAACAAAACGGGATTAAGGGAAATGTTGAACAGGACAGGATGGCTGTGCGCGATGCTGCTCGTCTGCGGTGCCGCACACGGGGAATTGAAGATTGACCGGGAAGGACTCCAGGCAACATCGACGGTTGCCGTCGTCGGCTACTCCTTTGCACGCGATGAAATTTCGATGTACGGCCCGAACGCGTCCGATCAGAAGCGCCGGAAGCCAATCAAACTGACGGCGGACGATCACGAACATATAGTCATGCATGCAGCGCTGAACAATGTGCTGGACGTTTTCAAGGCGCAGTATGATATCGAGTTCATTGCCGGGCGAAACGTCGTCTCGAATTCCTACTACAAGTCGATCTCGAAAAACCCGTCGAAAAAAGCTAGCCGCGGAATGGTTTATCCGCTCGGTTATCGCGACCTCTCACTCAAGAAAGACCGCGCGATGCAGCTCTGTGAAGAACTGGGCGTTGATGCCGTCCTCGATATCGAATTTACCTACGAACCGGTCGTAAATGCCGTGCAGGTGGATTCCTTCAATATCTTCGAGACGCTGGATCGCGTCCTGATGCTGAAGAGCGAACTTCGCCTGATCGACCGGAACGGCAAGGTCCTGCTGTCCGGCGTCACGCGTTCGGAGCCGTTCTCAACCAGCGACGGACTGGTGACGTCAGAACCGCCCGTGCGCTCCTACTACCCCAGCCTGCTCGTCAGCTATCTCAATGCGTTGAAGCAAGATCTGCGCTAGCCACGGTTCCTGTCGATCAGTTTGCGCCGCGTGTGCTTGTCCGGCCGGCCTTTGGTTCTCGGCATCAGCATCCTGTCCTGTTTGAGCGACGCAACCATTTCCTCGCGCGCGGCGATTGACGCTGAGTCCTCTTCGAAGCAGCGGGCGGCCTCTTTTGCAGGACCTCTGCGCGCGGGGACATCCGTCACCGTCAGGACATAGGTGAGCCGGTCTTTCGTCAGCTCGATCCGATCACCTGCCTGCACGCGCACTCCAGGCGCGACGCGCTCGCCATTCAGCCGGACATGGCCCCCGCTGACCGCTTTCGTCGCAAGAACACGCGTTTTGAAAAATCGGCAGAAAAAAAGCCAGCGATCAATTCGCAGTGACGGGTCCGGCATACCTCTACCCCTCTTTACAGAGCGTCGGATTGTCGCCGAATTCCGTGTAGACTGAAACGCATGCAAGAGACGACAAGAATCCCTGTTCTGCTGTGGCCGTTTTACGCGCTATGGCGAATCCTGACCTTCGTACTCGTCCTGACGGGTCGACTTGCATGCGCGATGCTTGGGTTTGTACTGATGATCTCCGGCGCGCTCATTGCAATGAGTATTATTGGTGCGCCGCTGGGCGTGCCGATATTCGCGTTCGGCTTTTTGCTTCTGATCCGCGCGCTGTTCTGATCCTGACCGGCCCGACGGGACTCAAATGATTTCGAATTTCCTGGATTCGCTATCGACGTTCGTTCCCACGCTTGCGGTCATCGCGCTGGTTGCCGCGGTTCTTGCGGGCACGAACTGGTTTCTCCGCCGACGCTGGCGCGACCATCCCGACCTGCAGTTTCGCTTCCAGCTCATCATGCTGGCCTTAAGTTTCGCCGGCGGTCTCGCCGTCGTGATCGCGCTTCCGGTCGACGGCGAAACGCGCGGCCAGATTCTAAGCCTGATCGGTATCCTTCTCAGTGCCGCGATTGCGCTGTCGTCCACGACTTTTATCGGCAACATCATGGCGGGCATGATGCTGCGGATTATTCGCAGTGCCCGGCCCGGTGATTTCATCACGGTCAACGAGCTGACCGGACGCATTACAGAGATGGATCTTTTGCACACGGAGATCCAGACAGAGTTCCGGGACCTCGTCACCGTGCCGAACATGATGATGGTGACGCAGCCGATCCAGGTCGTTCGCGCATCCGGGACGATCATCACGGCGGAGGTATCGCTCGGCTATGACGTCGACCATGACGAGGTGTCTGCGATTCTTTGTGAAGCTGCCACCGGATCCGGTTTGAAGGACGCGTTCACGCACGTCAGGGAGCTGGGCGATTTCTCGATTACGTATCGTGTTGCCGGCCTGCTTGAGGATGTGAAAAGCCTGATCTCGGCGCGTTCACGCCTGCGTGAAGCCATGCTCGATGCACTCCACGACAACGGCATCGAGATCGTGTCACCAAATTTCATGAACACCCGCGCACTCGAGGCCGACACGGCCATCATCCCGGAAAGCACCCGTCGGCGCATTGCAAGGGAGCGGGTGCAGGCGGAGGACCTCGCCTTCGACAAGGCCGAAGAAGCTGCGTCGGTCGAGGAAATCCGCAAGCAGATCGAGAAAGCGGATGCCGACCTCCGCGCACTGGACGGCGCGGAGCACGGCGATGTGTCGGCTGCGAAGGAAAAACTTGCGGCCCGCATCGCACGCCTGACCGAGCGATTGAAAACGGCCGAGGAAGAGCGCAAAGCGGCCGATCTCAAGGACTAGTCCTGGTCCAGCCTGTAGGTGAAGCGATAGTTGACGTTAAACGTGTCGACGGGCTGACCGTCGACCATGCGCGGCTCGAACTGGAAGCGGCGCGCCGCGTCCTTGGCCGAACGCTCAAAGCCAGTGTGGCTGGACTCAATCACCCGCACATTCGTGACGACACCGTTAGCAAGAACGTCAAACTGCACGTCGACGTAGCCTTCGATACCGCGCTGCGCCATCGACGGCGGATAGTTCTGCGTCAGACGTATTGTCGTAATCAGCGGCCGGTCCGAGACATCAAAGTCGAGGGTCGTATCAGGCATTGACGGGCGCGTGGCCTCGGGGCGGTCCGGGCGTGGAAACGGCTCCTCGGCGACCGGGTAACGCGGCGTTCCCGGAGTGTCCGTGGGCTTGAAACGATCGCGAGGCGGCGGTTCGACCGGCTTGTGCGGCGGCGGATCGGGCTGAATCACCGGCGGCAGGAATTCAAACGGCGGCCGGCTCTCGGCGGCGTATACCGCCTCGTCGTGGATCAGGAGCTGCATCCCGAACAGTAAGGCTGCAGTGGATAGCAAGGCCGGCAACGCGGCACGGCAGTAGCGGATGGCGAGCATGGCAAGTCCCTCCTCAGAAGATACCTTGAACAACAAGGTATCAGACAATACCTCGAACTCCAAGGTAACTGGTACAAGATCACGGGCGACTACGACTAACCGCCACAAAGACGGGGCCGCCAGCAAAGCAAGTGAGGTGGGATTTAAGACAGCGCGCAGGTCGCGCGCGGGCGAATCAGAATCTGCGGCCCACGAAAAGCCGGAGCTCGAGATCGGGCGCGGCGTCAGAAATACCGACCAATAGTCCGCTGAAGACGCCGTAGCCATTGCCGAGCGACCAGTTCGCAAACGGTCCGAGCTGGTGGGACTGTTCATCCAGATCCAGAAAGTCCGCAGACGTGCCGTAATTGCTGAACATTTCGAGCCCGAGCTGCTGGCGGTCAGATACGCGTCGGTACAGGTTGGCTCGCGTTTGCAGTCCGATGCCGTCGCGCGCGCCGCTGCCCAGATCGAGGGTTGTGATCGCGAGCAGGCGGGCCTGCCAATTTTCATTGAGTCTGAATTGGTTCGTCCAGTCGACTCCGACGGTCACGGGACGTCCCCGGTCGCGCACGCGCACGTCGAAGCGAAAGCCGGTTTGCCAGTCGCGGTTCGCGTTCGTGATGTCCCAGGTCAGTTCGGCCTGCACAAAGTCAAAGTCGAAATCGGATTCCGCAGTCTTTCGCGACTGCGCGAGAAAACGCAGCTGATACCTATCATTCAATGCCTGCTGGTAGTGAAAACGCTGGGCAAAGCCGTCGCTGTCCGGATCGAATGCCGCTCTGTATTCGACAGAGCGGTGTCCTTCGGTGACAACCGGCCCGAAAACGGCACCGGTGTTCTGGGCGTTCGCGGTGTTTACCGACAACAAGGCCGGAAATAAAAACGCCGTCGTAAGGACGGCGTTCGTGAGCTTGCGATTCGTCATGCTATTCGATCGGTGACAACAACTCCGGCGATGTTACCAGCTGACGCACGCCGTGCGACTTGGTTTCGTTGAAGACGTTGCCCTGCTCCGCCCAGAGATGGAGCGACTGCATGCTGATCTTCTTGCACTGCGGACGAACGCTCCACGTCACCTTCATCGGTGAGCAGGTCTGCTCCGTGTAGCTCGGTCCGGTGGTGGAGCCGAGGAATTCGACCGGCTCACCGGTGTCCGACGGAATAGCCTTCGCCTGATGGAAACCGTTGCGCATCGTACCGTCGTAGGCGTAGTCGAGGAAGCTCGGTGCATTCTCATCGTTCACGACCAGGAAGGTCTGGGCTTCAACGCGCAGCAGCGGATCCGTGCAGGTGTCGGTCAGGCAGGAACCGAGTCCTTCGCCGGGCGTAACGGGGCAACTCGTGTGCACCCAGTGCACTTCGATAGTGTCACCCGGTTTCGCACCCTTGTAGGCGCCGTCCAGCGGAGCGCGCTCGGCGTCCGTCAGATTCTCGGTGTCGTTACACGCGTAGCCGCCTGAGTCTGTGTCATTCACGAAAATCGAAAAGCCGGGACCTTTGTGCTCGGCATTCGTGTGCGTGTGAATGTTGCAGAGGTTGAGTTCCTCAGCAGCCGGCGCGACAGGAAACGTTACCGGGTTCGTGCCGAAGGGATTCGAGATGTCGCGCGGGGTCTGCGGGCCTGCGTCGAGGCAGATTCCAAGGCTGGCCGCCGCGTCCGCGACAGCGTCTTCTGTCGCCGCTGCGACTTCTTCAGCAGTTTCGACCGCGTCGGCCGCGACGTCTTCGACGGTCGTTTCGGCGTCGTCGGACGAACAGGCAGTGAGTGCGAAAGCAAAGATCGCGAGAAGTGCAATGCGGTTCATGTAACTCTCCAGTTTGATCAGCGCTGCATCATATAGCGGAGAACATGACAGAGATGTCATGTCGCTGTAACAAAGTGTTTCGTGCTCAACTCAGGCAATCGAAACCCCATTCTTCAGCGTACTGATGCTCGCGTTACACTGTCGATTCCGTTTATTCGCAGGATGACTTCGTGAAAATCTGGGTCGATGCAGACGCGTGTCCGGCGGTCGCCAGACAGATCTTATTTCGCGCTGCCGAGCGAACCGGTGTCGAACTGACGCTTGTTGCCAACCAACCATTGTCCACGCCCTCTGCCGACAACATTCGCTCCCTGCAAGTGCAAAAAGGCTTCGACGTCGCCGACGACGAGATTGTCCGGCGCGTCGAGTCTGGCGATCTCGTCATTACGAGCGACATCCCGCTCGCCGCCGAGGTCATCGAAAAAGGTGCCCACGCGCTGAGCCCGCGCGGCGAAATGCATACGACCGAGAATATCCGGGCGCGCCTGAACATGCGCGACTTCCTCGACACGATGCGCGCGAGCGGCGTCGACACAGGCGGAGGCCCGTCGGCCTACGGACAGCGTGACAAGCAGGCGTTCGCCAACGAACTGGATCGCTTCCTGACGAAACACGCGTAAATCGCCGGCAACGCGGAAATGAGGCGTTCGCCTTGGGCGCAAGCACGATTGCAATAAACTGTATCGATCGTGTGTCACCTGTCCGCGCCGCTCTACACTACGCGCATGAAAATTCAACAAATCGCGGCGGTGCTCCTGATGACATCCTTTTCAACGCTCGCCGACGGCGCCCGCTTGCTGACCGACTTTACTGAAGACGCCCCGAGCTTCGACTGGACTGTCGTTAACGACAGCGTCATGGGCGGTCGCAGTGACGGTGATTTCTCTATCAACGATGGAAAATTCGAATTCGCGGGCCGAACCAACACACGCGGCGGCGGCTTCAGTTCGATTCGTGCACGGACCGACACGCTCGATCTGTCCGCGTTTGAGGGAATACGGCTTCGCATCAAGGGAGACGGTCGTCCCTACCAGTGGCTTATACAAACGAACGCGCGATTCCGCGGACAGCGCGTCAGCTTCTGGGGTGAATTCCCGACCGAGCCAGGTGAGTGGAACACGGTCGAGCTCCCGTTCTCGAGCTTCGTCCCACGGTTTCGGGGAATGGAACTCAGGGGCGAGCCACTGATGCCCGCTGAGATTCGAGGAATGGGCGTCATGATCTACGACGGTAAGGACGGGCCGTTCAAACTTGTCATCGATTCCGTGTCGGTCTACTGACAAGCCAAGACGATCACGCGTCTGCAAAGTGAGATACAGCGGACGCATTAACAGACCATAGAATTTACAAAGGAGAAAAACATGTCACGCATCGCTCCCGTCGATCCTGAATCGGCTACCGGAGAAACCAAAGAGCTGTTCGACGCGGCGAAGAAAAAAATGGGCGGCGTGCCGAACATCCTGCGCGTTATGGGCAACTCGCCTGTGGCCCTGAATGCATATCTCAGCCTCTCGGACATCGTCTCCAAGTCGGAATTTTCCGCCGCTGAGCGTGAGGGCATCGCACTCGCGGCGGCCGCATCCAATAACTGCGATTACTGCGCTTCAGCGCACACGGCGATCTCGAAGAGCCTCAATGTTGACGACGATGAAATTCAGAGCCGGCTCAAGGGGCAATCGTCCGACGCACGGCTCCAGGCGGCAATGCAACTGTCGCAGACGATCATCGACAACAAGGGCTGGGTCGACGACGACGATTTACAGGCTGCGCGCGACGCCGGGCTCGGTGACGCAGAGCTTGTCGAAGTCATCACAATTACCGTTCTGAACATCCTGACGAACTACGTCAATCACATCGCCGAAACGGAGATCGACTTTCCGAAGGTCAAGGCTCGCGGCTAACAAGACACGGCAGCGAGATACGCAATCGAAGGGCGGCCCGTGGGCCGCCCTTTTTCGTATCCGCGAATAGCCCCTTGAAAAAATCTCTGCTGTCCATAATTTGGCGATGAAAGGCAGACATGCCCTGTTTTCAATCACTTACAGCTTTGGAGGCAATGCTATGTCACTCGTCAATTACGACCCGATGTTCAGCGTCCGGCAACTGCAGGACGACATCAATCGCCTGTTTTCCGGATGGTCAACGAACGACTCCAGCTCCGTTACGGCGGACTGGGTTCCAAGCGTTGACATCAATGAATTCGAAAACAAGTTCCAGCTCTTCATCGACGTTCCAGGCGTCGACCCGAAAGACGTGGACGTCACGCTTGAGGCTGGCGTGCTGACGATTTCCGGTGAGCGTTACGCGCAGGCTGAGAAAGCCGACGAGCAGGTCGTGCGCCGTCGCTCCGAACGTGGCAGCGGCCGTTTCTACCGGCGCTTCATCCTGCCGGAAACCGTTGACGCCGATAAGGTCAAGGCGACCGACCGGCACGGCGTATTGGAAATCCTCATCCCCAAGAAGGAAAAAGCCGTACCCCGCAAGATCAAAGTTGCGGCCTGACGCCATCGACGCGCCAACACACCTCCCCCCTGGCGAGTCCGGGCCGGCAGCGCAAGCTGTCGGCCCTTTTTATTGTTGAAAGTAGACGTCGAAAGACTCAGCGGGACGAGAGGCGCTCGATCATCGCATGCACCGCGCGAAGCTGGGGCGCATCCTTCGTGAGGTAGGCATCGCCGGTGTATCCCCACCAGTCCCAGCAGCCCAGCGGGTTCAGCGGTGCGAAGCTGCTCGGCGCGACTTGTGGGTACAGCACAATCAGCTGGTTCGATTCCGCCCACTCGTTAAGTCCGGCGTTGTCGACAACCGCGCGACCCACAGTCGCGGCGGACTGTTCGCAACCGTGGAAGAACACGTGAATACGGCAGCGCTCTGTCTCGCAGGACGGAGGAACGTAGACGTAACCGGTCTCCGCCAACGACGCATCGTCGCCATACGGCGCTTGCTCGAATGCGAGCGCTTCGGTTGTGTCTGTTGCGCGCGGCGCAAGGTCGCCGTAGAGATGTCCCGCGATCGCGCCGGCCAGGTCGAAATCGCAATTGACGAGAAACGGTGTACTGAATGTCGTGCAGTCGTTGTCGGTATTCAGTGTGACCCATCCGTGCGTGGCCGGAACGTCGTCGATGGTTTCGACTTCTTCCGCCGCAAAAATGTCACGCGCCGCTGAAAAAAGTTTCGGCGGAATTACGACATCATTCGAGCCGCGGAAAAACAGGAGTCGTTGACCGTCAAGATTGCCGAGAGCGTCAATTGAGCCGGCGGTTTCCAGTTTGGCAGCCGCAGATCTGAGCGCGTCGAGATCGATACCCTCGCCAAGGAGGCAGGGACCAAGCGCCGTCTTGAGGTCGCCCTGCGCGCAGCCCCACGGACCACCTGCGACCAGCGCAGCGCCCGCAACGCTGCCCGAGAACGCCACGCGGTACTGGTCGGCCATGTACGCACCTGACGAAATGCCGGAGACCGTGACGACCGGGTCGGCACCGAGAGCAGGCAAGCCACCGTAGTCGGGCTCGTTTTCAGACTGGCCGCAGCTCGCAACGAGCAGCGCGCACGCTACTGAGAGAAATACTCTTTGATTCATAGTCTATGCATCCACGCTTTGGAGGAAGGGATCGAGGGCAGACAGTACATCGGCTTCGTCGAGTATCGGGACGTGGCCGCGATTTCGAACCACGACATGATGCATGTCCGGTTTTTCCGCCAGCATTTTTTCCACGATTTCAAACGTCAGGATATCGGAATGCTCCCCGTGCAGGAGCAGAACGGGGATGTCTTGGAGGCTCGCGAAAAGCTCCCAGGGGTCGGTCAGCTCTGTCGTCACCGTCCGCGCAGCTTCCCCGACCATCGGATCCATGTCGAGTACGGGAATGCCGTTGTCGGCTTCGCGATACGAGCGTCGCGCCTGCACGAGCCACTCCTCCTCCGTCAAACCCGGCCAGGCTGGTCCGTAGGTTGCCTTCGCCTGCGCCACTGCCTCATCCCAACTGTCGACCGGCGCCGCTTTGCCGATGTACGCCTTGATGCGCGTCAGTCCGGCCTGCCCGATTTCCGGCCCGATGTCGTTCAACACCACAGCCGCGACGCGCTGCGGATCGTCATGTGCAATTAGCATCGAAACCAGCCCGCCCAAGGAGGTCCCGAAAAAGATGGCCTTCCGGTACCCTAGGGCATCAATGATTT
>CAWUHY010000025.1:0-21463 GCA_963922215.1 uncultured Gammaproteobacteria bacterium
TTCTCCATCTAGGGTGACAGTGAAGAACATCGTGAACGGCAAATCTCACGCAAGAATCACAGGCAGCTCACGATTCCAGAACAAATGTGTGACGCGCGCAGGGAATACGCGCCAGCGCCTGATCAGACGCCGAAGATGAGTTTTTCAGACAAGCCTATTGCGGCGGACCCGCCGATCGAATCGGGTTTTACGGATAGGATTTATCGATTCCGTAAGCCGCGAGCGTTGAATTGATTAAGTCCGTCCAGGTTTCATTCGGCTCCCAGACCGACTCCATGTCCCTGCGGGCCTCTTCGAAATCGTCGCCGCGGATCGCGACGCGATACAGGAAACTGAACACGACGGCACGGTAGTTCGCCTGGCAGTGCACGAGCGTCCGGGCGTCGGGACTGGACTGCATCACCGCGGCGAATACACGAAAGTCCTGCACCGTTGGTGCCGACCAGATCACCGGGATTTGCACGTACTGCAGACCGAGCTCTCTTGCGATTGCGTCCTCGGCAGGTTCGTCATCGGTCGTAAAGGTAATGTTGACGATGCGATCGAATCCCGCGTCCTTGAAGCGGGCAAGCTGTTTTGCATCCGGTTGTCCGGCGCTCGACAGCGTGTCGTCGTATTCGATGTAGTTGCGTACGTCGGAAAAATCCGACGCCTGTACGGCGAATGCCAGCACGGCGGTGAACAGGACAAGGAACCTCGTCATCGGATGGGCCCTGAAATGAATGAGGACCAACGATACCGCGCTGCGCACCCGCGCGCAGCGACATCGTCAACGACCGTCAGGAATCCCGCCGAACGAAATCGAGAACGGTGACGTTTCCGGTGGCCGACAAATCCACGTCGCCGGGCTCCGGCCTGAGCTCTTCGAAGAGCTCGCGCTGCCGCGCCGTGACCGGCGGACGATCCGGGGCGGGAAACAGCGGTTGCTGGCGTGCCCGACTCAAGCCCGGCTGGGCGGAGAAAAAGTCAGCCAGCGCGTCGAGATTATCCTGCACGCGACCGAGGCGCTGGTTCAGGCGATCAGCAAAATGCAGTCGCGCGATAGTCTTGTTCGCCACCGCGTCCAACGACGCGATTTCTTCACGCACCGACTGCATGTCCTCCGGGCGCAACAGGTTTTTCGACAAGTTGTCCAGCCGATCGCTCATGCCGCTCGCGTGCTCAGCGAGCGCCGCGACAAGCTGCGCAAGGCCGTCGATCTCGGCTTGGGTTTCGCTCGCAGCCGCATCGATCTGTTCTGCGGACGAGTGCAAAAACCGGCTGATTGTCCGGTCGATTGCGGTTACGTTGTCTGATCTCGCTCGCAAGAACTGGTCCTCCAACCCTCTCTTTTGCGAGCCGGCGCGCGCGGACGCACCCCGGCCTACCCTTTCAATCGGCGTCGAGAGGGAAAAGTTGAGGAGACTCAGGCGAGGTAATGCGGGCGCAATCAGGTCCGGACGGACAATCCGTTCACCAGCACAGTCGGCATGCCTTCGGAAACCGGAACGTCCTGGCCTTTCTTGACGCAGGCCCAGCCTCCCGAGTCCAGGGCGAGGTCGTCACCGACCATCGCGATCCCGTTCAGCAAGTCTTCGCCGCGACCGACGATGTCGACGCCTGATACCGGAAACGTCTTGCGTCCGTTCTCGATCAGCCACGCGTTGTGGACTCGGAAGCGGAATTCGCCGGTGTCCGCGGAAACCTCTCCGCCGACGTACGACTCACACAGGATGCCGCGTTCGACGGCGGCCGTGATTTCGTCCGGCTCCGAGTCGCCATTGGAAATATACGTGCAGCTTGCGCGCGGCAACGGCGGAAAGCGGTAGGATTCCCGTCGACCGGAACCTGTCGACCTTTCCCCGAAAGCCAGCGCGCTCTGCCGGTCGTGAAGAAAGCCACGAAGGACACCGTTTTCAATCAGCGTATTGGTTTCCGGCTCGACGCCTTCATCGTCGACGTGCAGCGCACCGCGCGCATTCGGAATCGTCGCCCGGTCGACCAGGGTGACCGCCTCCGGCGCAACCTGTTCTCCAACGCGATCTGCAAACGGGGACTGTCCCTCGCGCACGAAGTCAGCCTCGAAGCTGTGAGCGAGTGCCTCGTGCAAAACCACGCCGCTCGCGCCGGCGGCAAGAATAACGGGCATATCGCCCTCCGGCGCCTGCTTCGCGTCGAAGAGTATGTTCGCGCGGGCGGTTGCCTGATCGGCAATCCGGGACAGCCGTTCGTCGCTGTACCAGTCGAAACCGTCACGGGCTGCTGTGCTCGCAAACCCGGAGCGGACGCGGCCGCCGCGTTCTGCGGTTACCGTGACGGTCAGCGACGTCATGGGGCGTTCGTCTGAAACGAGTTCGCCGCGCTCGTTTGCAATCACGATGCGGTCCGCTTCGTCCATCCAGCGAATGGCTACGTCCGTAACAGTTGAATCGGCATCGCGAATCAAGCGCTCGAGACGGCGCAGAATCTCGAGCTTGCGCTCGAACTCTGCGTCAGCGATTTCACCCGTCGACAAGTAGAGCCGCGTCGTCGGACTCTCGGCCGCGCGCAGTGCGGGTCGCTCGCTGTCAACGATGCCAACGAGCGTCGCCGCTGTCGCAGCAAGGGATTCGCCGTCGAGTGCTTCTGTCGACGCGAAAAGCGTCTTGTCGCCAACGACCGAGCGCAGTCCGGCTCCGCGGATGACGTCCGACGCCGAATCCCGCTGCTCACCGTTCAGAAATTCAACTCTGTTCGTGACCCTGTGCTGCAGGTAGAGATCGGCAATGTTCGCCGCGTTGCCCGCGAGTATGCCGAGCGTTCTTTCGACGTCCCTGTTCGTCAGGCCAAAGGCATCGAGAGCGGGAAAGTTCTGCGTCGGCTCGGCGCGCAACAAGCTCTGGCTCACATTGCATCCGGTCAGCGCGGCGGGCAGCGTCACGACCGTGCATCCTGCGGCAAGGTGTTTGATAAATCGGCGGCGTTGCACGACTGGCTTCCTTCGGTCGAATCTCTGGATTGTTCTTTCGAATCAGCGCCGGCGCGGGGCGTTGCGCCAGTACATGATCAAGCCGAACCCGAAGAGCATGCCGCCGAGGTGCGCGAAGTGCGCAACGCCGGAGGCGGTTCCCGCGACACCCATGAACAGCGTGAGCAGCCCGTAGACCAGGACAAAGTACTTCGCCTTCATCGGTATCGGCGGAATGAGCAGCATGACTGTCCGGTTCGGAAACGCGATGCCGTAGGCAAGCAGGATTCCGAAGACGCCGCCCGACGCCCCAAGCGTCGGCTGCGGCAGACCCATGACGGCGGTAAAGATCAGCTGGACGATGCCGGCGCCGACGACACACGTGAAGTAGTAGACAAGAAAACGTCGCGTGCCCATCGACCACTCGATGTCGCGGCCGAACATCCAGAGCCCGAACATGTTGAAAAAGAGATGTCCGATGCCGTTGGTATCGTGCAGGAACGCGTAGGTCACGAGCTGCCACGGCCGGAAGAACGACGGGTCGGTCCCGATTGGCCACAGCATGAAGCCTGCCCAGGTCCGAAAATCGATCAGGAACTGGCCCGCGTACGCAAGAATATTGAGAACGAGAAGGATAAAGATGACATCGGGCGTGCTGCCCTGTCGACGCGGACGCATTGAGTACGGTTGATTCATGAACGATTCGGTCTCTTTCTCACAGGATTACCAGCCGCCGCCTCCGCCGCCGCCCCCGCCGCCACCAGAGAACCCACCGCCGCCCGACCCGGACGAAGAACCGGGTGGGGTAACGGACGAGGAAACTGCGCCGGCAAACGTGCCGGACAAGTCTGATGACAGATGCAGGGAGTTGAGGTTCCCACGGTACCAGGAAGGATGCCAGTTATTGCCCTCATCATCGCGCACCGCGGCGAGCACCGAGGCAAATTTTTCCGACCACTTCTGATCGACGTCCATCGCGAGCGCGTAGGGCAAGTACTGTTCGAACAGTTCGGGCGTCTTCTCCGGCGGATTGCGCAGGTTCAATTCATCTTTCTCAGCCACTTCAAGGTAATCCTTGAACCCCGCGATCTGCTCCAGCAGCTTCTGCCCGCGCGCGGTCGGCTTGCGCATGAATACTGCAAATCCGCCAAGCGTCGCGTAAGAGAGCACGATCAGAAACAGCATCAGCGGCGTTGGTTCGAGTCCGACATTGAATGCGATGATTGTCGACACAACGACGATCGCAATGCCCGGCAAGCTCATCAGCGTGTTGGTCTTGAAGTAGCGGCCCTTGTAGTCCTCGATCAGCGACTTGCGATGCAGCTTTCGCGCCTCGCCGACGATTTCGTGATTTTCCTGCTTGAGTTCGACGCGCGTGCTGATCCTGAACAGTGCGTCGTAGAGTTCCTGTTCGCCCGGCGCCAGCGGCGGAGCATCTGCATCGGGACGGCGGTGCACGAGGGTCCGCTTCTTGCCTTCCTGCTCGATCGTCAGATACCCCTTCACGGCGAGATTCACGAGAGCCGCCGTGAGGACCTTGTTGTCGTAGTACATGCGGTCGACGTAGCGCAAAGACGCAGGCGAATAGCCGCGCGGCGGCGTGTAGCGCGTCACAACGACGTCGAGTGCAGGATCCCGGCCGTAGCGAAGCCAGACCGGGATGAAATAGGCGAGCAACAGCACGAAGCCTGCAAGCGCGACCAGCGTGTTGCGGTTGTCACGAAGCAGCCACATCAATTCCTGAAGCTGGCTTGGCTCTTCGACCAGTCCTTTCGGCCAGCCAACGACGATCGTCAGGCCGTTCGCCGGGCCGAGCGGCGAATTCGCGGCGAATTCAACCGTCGGTCCCGAGTCGCGACGAACGGTGTAGTCGCGACCGGATTGTCCGTACGAGCCGGTGTAGGCATCGACGATGATTGCGTCGAAAGGAACGTCAAAGCCGAAACTGACGGTCGCGCTCGCACGGTCGATCGGGAACGCCCAGTTGAAGCCGGTGACATTCCAGTACAGCTCGTCGTGTTCCTCGAAAAATCCGAGCATGCGGTAGGCGCGATAGACAAAGCGGTATTCGTAGACGCCCGGCGAGAGAAAGACGTCTTCCTCGCCAAAATAGGTCGTTACCGAACCGCGCGGCTGCCGCACGTGCCAGGGTTCGGGCATGCCGTCGCGGGTCACAGACTGGGGCACGATCGACACGACGTGGCGATTGCCACGTTTGTCGTAGTACTCCACCGGCAGATACCGGTAGATGCCGCGCCGGATCTGCTGCTGTTCGGACCGCACGCGGATCGTCTCGGTCACGAGAATCGTCGCGTCCGACTCAATGACGATATCGCTGTGGAACGACAGGATGCGTTCGTCCGCATCCGCCAGCAGCGGCAGGAACAACAAGCAGGCGAACAGCCTCATTCGACGTGAATCGCTTTCGCGCTCGGCACACGCGCCACTTCGTCCGATGCTTTCTGGAAAAACTCGCGCTGGGAGAAGCCGAAGGCTTTTGCGACGAAGACGGACGGCACTGTCTCTGTCTGCGTGTTGTAGTCGCGAACAGACGCGTTGTAGTAACGGCGTGCGAACTGCAAATAATTCTCGGTTTCGACGAGCTCCTGCTGCAGCTGCAGAAAGTTCTCATTTGCCTTCAGGTCCGGGTAGCTCTCCGAGAGCGCGATCAGTTTGTGCACAGACGTCTCGAGCTGGTTTTCAAGCTCACCCCGTTCCGCAAGATCGGTCGCCTTACGTGCCGCCTGGTTGCGAACCTCGGTCACGGCCTCAAGCGTCGCCTTCTCGTACTTTGCGTACTGGTCTACCGCTTTAACGAGCTGCGGTACGAGGTCGTGGCGTCGCTGAAGCTGTACGTCGACGTCGCTCCACGCAGTGTCGACGCGGTTGCGACCGTTGATGAGGCGGTTGTACAGCACGACCAGTACAACGATCAGCGCGACAAGGATGACGACGATTGTAGTAATCATGCCGGGACTGTATCACCGATTCCGGGCGCGCTGGCGGCCATGGCAGCCGGTCAGCGACTAACGCTCAACAGTGTTTTAGTACCAGAACGACACGAACACCTGGATGACATTTGCATCCAGCGCGTACAGCGGCTCTTCGCCTGCGGGAGCACCCGACGTCAGGTCACGAAACTCGTCGTAGTTTGCCGTGAGCGCATCGATGGAGAATGTGACCGCGCCCTTTTTCAGAAAGCCCCATCCGGCCGCATCGTTCAGGAACGTGTAGGTCGCCTTGAACCTTGCGGTCGTCGTGTTCATCGGGCTCAGCTCTTTGTCCCGACCGCGGAAGTTTGTGGCCTCCGAGCGCGGGAAGAGATCGTTGAAGAACGCAGCACCGGTCTGGTCGTGGATGCGGTACTTCACATTGAAGATCCAGTCGCGCCACGGGTGCGTGTAGCTCAGGGACGCAGTGTGCCCTTCGATATCCCAGGTATCCGTGTAGTAGCGGTACTCGCCCTCGATCGCCGCCCGATACGGCAGGTAGTACTTCGCGCGTATGCCGACAGCGTTACTGGTCCGCGTGTTCGGATAGAGCTCCGGCTCGTAGCTGTAGCCGATTGCGCTGCCCGAATCGGCGTAGCGCACCGTGCGATACGGGTTATTCAGAAAGCCCTCGTCGGTCACGGTCTCGATGTTGAGCGCCGTGATGAGGTTCTTCGTCAAAATCTGTGTGAGACCGAGGCTGTACTGCTGACGCCGGTTGTCGCGTGCAAAGGTCTCATCGTCGGACCGGCCAACGACGTCTTCACCGAAGGCGTAGGCAATCGACACGGTCGTTAGCTGGCTGAACATGTCCTGCTTCAACGCGATCGAATAGGTCTTGGCATCGAAGTCCGATTCGACACTGGACACGAAGTTCGCGCTGACCGTCGTGTTGCCACGCAGGTAGTCGCCGCCAATGGACCACTGCTTGCGTTCTTCGTTGTAGGGGCTCGCGGTAGTCACAACGTCGATCGATGCGGAACTGACCATATCGACGTAGTAGTTGCCGACGACGGAGACATTCTTTCCGACCTGCTTGCGCATGAGGATGGACGGACCGTCAATGGTCACGCCACCGCCATCGTAGAGGTGGTAAAGCACGTCGGAACGATCTTCCGGCAACACGCCTGCGAACGCAGAGCCGCCGTAAAGCGCGAGAATGATGAATAACAGGCGCCGCATGATCGTAATCCTAGTTACAGCCACATCCGCCGCCCGCGGCACCTTCGCCGCCACGCGCGCCTTCGCGGGACTCGTAAACGTGCTGCAGGTAGGACGTCGACACCGGGTCTTCGTCCAGGGCCATGATCGGATCCGCGAGCCGATCGCGTTCGTAAGGCTTTACCCACGGCTCCATGTTGCTGCAGCCGGCAAGGCCGCCAAGCGTCAGGAGTGCAAGCAGGACTCGGGTTGTGGCTCGTGTGTTCATAGTCTCCACTCTATCCCGGCAAATATCCGGGTTCTGTGACCGCCTGCTCAGATGGCTGCGCAAGCGGTGTTTTTGATCGAATTGTCAAAAAAAGACGGTAAATCCCAGGTGACCCTCGAGGTTGTGCACGGTTTTCTCCTCGCCAAACAGGTCGATGTCGTACAGGTGATCGCGGAAATCGAGGTGCAGCGCGATCGCGTCCGTCAGCAGGAAACGGTAGCCCGCGCCGTAGACAACCGAGAACCGATCGTCACCGGCAAACTGGGTGCTGCCGAGGCCGGCGATCAGGTACAGGTTCGTGTTGTACGCCCTGTTCTCGCCGATGAAGACCTCGCCCGGCAGGACGTTGTAGCCGAGGCTCAGGTTGTAGTAGGTGAGCGTGCGTTCACTGTCGGAAATCAGCGTGGCGCCGCCGCTCAACTGCTCAAAGCTCGTCAGCCCGGCTTCGGACTGGCCGACAGTCGTTTCGACGAAAAAGCCCGGCGTCACGTGGTAGGCGAGCCGCGCACCGTAGACGATGTCCGAACCGAAGTCCTCAATGCTCATGATCCCGACGTAGGGACCGATCTCGAAGTCCTCGCGGTCGATATTCGGCTCCTTGATCTCCCGGCGTTCAACCTGCGGGTCGACCACCTGCCCCGGCGGCTCGGCGCTGGGCGGAGGTGCCTCTTCGCGACCAAAACCAAAAAGGTTCTTGGTCGCCGCACAGCCCGAGAGCATCAGGACTGCTGTAATCAGAAAAAGAACGCGAAACCGACTTTCCATTCCTCTACTTCCTCGTTGTCGTCACGACTAGTGAACACGACGTAACTCTTGTACTCAGCCCGGAGCAAAAAGCGGCGCGTGGCGTAAATTCTGAAACCGGCACCGGCATGGCCGATCTGGTCTGTGCGATCCTCCGCCTGGACGATCGTTGATTTGGGCTCGGTGTGAATGACACCGGCACCCAGAGTGAAATACGGTGAGATGCGTTTATCCGGAAATGTCTCGTGAACGATGTTCAGGCTTCCGGTCCAGCCGTTGGAGAAGTTGCCGAGAATCTGTGAGCCCCAGAGCTCAACAGACAGGTGCGGGTTCAGCGAGTAGCCGCCGTACAGCGACACGATGTTCGCGCCGCCGAAATCGCCGGTCAGAACGCCCGCCTCGAAGCGTGCGTTCGTGAAGTCAGACTGATCCGCGGTCTCAAACGTCACCGCTTCACCGCTCGGCTTTAGAGTCAGTTCGAGCTGCGCCTGGTCGACCCAGCCTTCGCGGCCGTCAACGTCGCGAACGAGGAACCACGCCGTCCGCTGCTTCAGGATCTCGACATTTTCGCCGCGCTCGACGATGTGGAACTTCGGATAGCCCGGGCCCGGGCCGGTATGC
Source organism: uncultured Gammaproteobacteria bacterium (assembly GCA_963922215.1). Lineage (GTDB taxonomy): Bacteria > Pseudomonadota > Gammaproteobacteria > Steroidobacterales > Woeseiaceae > UBA1847. The sequence continues at coordinate 8,711 of CAWUHY010000025.1, forward strand.
ATTTCAAGATACGGATCGGCAACCTGCACCTTGCGGAAGGTCTTCGCGGCCTCGGCGTCGAACGGCAGTGAACATAACAACGCCGCGACGATCAAGACTTTCCACCAACCCGTTTTCAATGCATCGCTCATAGGAAATCGCTCTTTACCGACGCGGGCTTAGTTCTGCGGTGCGTCAAACGGATTGTTGTAGTACTGACCACCGATATCGAGCCACTCGGCAATCAGACGACGTTCCGCTTCTGACAGAAGATTAAAATGCAGGTCAGCCGGATCGCTGAAGCGATCAAAAAAGTCACCCGAGGCCGCGGCGCCGGCAATCGTTGCCGGTGACGGAATCGGGATCGGCTGCAGGATGTCATTTCCGTTGATGTCCTGACCGACGACCTGTTGCGCGTCCACGAGAACGCCTCCAACCACCTCCTGAAGATTATCACCCACCAGCAACTCGCGGTAGGAGAGGAAGTGAGCGGGTTCATCGATGGACAATCCGTCCTGCAATTCGAGCTGCCCGGCCGGTACGCGCACCGTCGCGCCGTCTGCAGGATCGATCGGAGAATGGCAGTTCGTACAAACATTATCGACCGGGTTGCCCATCGCATCGAGCACGGGCTCTTCGATCATCTGTCCCGGGTTGTTCGGGTCCGGAACCATCTGCGTCACCGGCCGCGGAAGCGTCCAGATCGGATGAATGATCGTTTCGTAGTTGATGATGACGCGACACAGTGCCGTCCAGTCCTGTTCGCAGGACGTCGTCGTCGGGCTCGCCGTTTGCAGGTTCGAACCTTCGCCCACCGGAATGTCGGGCGACGACGGGGATGTGAGCGTGTAACGCCAGGAGATGTAGCCGTTCGCCGCGGCAACGGCCGGGTCAGCGGCCCACACATCGTTGTATTCGAGATTCACAGACGGCTCGAGCGCATCGCAGTTGCTGACGCCGTCGGTGCAGGAAATGCGTGCGCGAATTTCCGCCATCGTCTCACCGACCTCGCCAATGAAGAAGCGCGGATCGGTGTTCGGGAACTCGGTAACGCCCGCCGGGGCACCAGCCCAGGCTGCATCATAGGCTTCGCTGCGCCCGTGCGATTCACCCTGCCCCGGCGTATGGCAGCCGTTGCACTTGAGTTCCTGTCCGGGGCGAACGGAGAGCCAGTTCAAATGGCGACGCGAAATCCGGTGTCCATTTTCGTCGAGCAGCGTAATCAGCAGCGCGACATTAGCCGGCACGCGAGTGACGACTGAACCATCGGGCGCGACTTCTGCGTAACCGATTATCTCGCGCATGCCGTTTGCCTGGCTGATACCGAATGCAGTGTTGTCGATATCGAGAACGTCATCGTCCGGGAACGAAACAACCTTCTCGATACGAATGAAGCGAACCGGTCGTGCAGCCGCCGGCGTTGCGACCGGATCGGCGAGCGTATCGATATCCAGAATCGCCGTGCCGTCGAAGTCGTAGACGCTGCGGATGTTCAGGACGCCTTCCTGGGCGTCGCGCAGCGACGGGTCGAGCTGGTAGTCGAACTGACCGTCGAGGACGACGGGCGGACGCGGGCGAGGATCGCCGGATACGACCTCCGTAAACATGAAGCCTTCCTCACCGACGACGACCGGAAGCTGCGTCTCGTCACGCGGATCGTAAATCCAGATGCCGTAAAGCGGCGGAGCCGGCGGGAAGTTCACAGGATCGGCAAGGCGCTCATCCGTGCAGGCGACGATGGTCTCGACGCCGTCAACGTCGGTTTCGATCAGTCGGCACTGCGACCAGCCAACAAGCATGCGACCGGTGCCGTCCTGAATCGGATAGGCGGATGCGTAACGACCGCCGGGCGATGCAACGCCCGCCTCTGTCAGAACATTGTTGACCGTCGCATCTTCCTGCGCGGGTCCGGGCGCACCAGGGTTCGATGCGATCGGCTGCGTGTTTTCGACGAAGCCGGCTGTGTCGATCGTAATCAGTTCACCGCCGCCCTCGGTATCCGTAAACGGGCGAATCACTGTCAGGATGCGGCCGTCTTCGAGCTGGCGCGGATCAGTGAACTGGATTGTCTGTCCGTTCGTTCCCGTGTCGTGGCTCTGCTTGCCGTAGAGCAATTCGATGTTCGAACCGTCAGGATTCATGCGGTAGAGGTCAAACTGGTTGTTCGGCCCGGCGTTGTCCCAGCGGCTGAAGATGACCTGGCCGTTGGCGAGCACGGCAGGATCGAGATCGTGGCTCTGGTTGAACGTGAGCTGCTCGACGTTGCTGCCGTCGTCGTTCATGACGTGCAGGTTGAACGCGAATTCGTTGCCGTCTTCGTCAACGGCGATAAAGCCCGGCTTGCTCTCGTCGAGCAGCACGGCCTGCGAACGAACCTGACGGGTTGACGCGAAAATGATGCGGCCGTCCGGCAGGTACTTCGGCATGATGTCGTGGCCGATTTCTGCGGTCAGGTCGGACGGGATGACGCGAATGAGCTCATCGGTTTCAAACGTGTACTGCCAGATGTTCCAGGTCGGCTGGTCTTCGTCGTCGAGATTCGGGTCGAACGGTCCGCGCATCGCAAACAGCAAGCGGCTCGCGTCGTAGTCAATCTCGACGTCGCGAACAGCGCCCATGCCGCCGGTTACGCGATCCGTGATGTTGACGTCGAGTGCTGTCGGTGCTGCACGATCGCGGAAGAACAGGTCGGAGCCGACGTCAAAGGTGATCTGCTCCCTTAAATCGGTCTGCTGAAAGTCGCCGTTGTCATCAACGGGAATCGGCGCGCGGATGTAGGCGATCGGAAAATCGACGATCACCGGATCGGGATCCTGCCCGGTGCCAATCTGCACACCCTGGTTCGCACCGTCACAACCGGCAAGCAGTGCAGCAGCGAAAACGCCGCACAACAGAGTTCCTTTCTTAATTGCCCGTTTTTGACTATTCATCGTAATGCCTCACCTGGAAGCGGTGACACGCATGCGTGCCCGCTTCTTTCAATGGGTAATGGTGGACTTCTATTCCAGCCGTCGCTGTTAACACCATCACACTCCGTCCCTGTTCGTTGTGACGCGATAACAACGCGTTCGCACAACTGCCCAGCGTCAGTATAGGTAGGCAAAAATCGCGATGTAATGTCTCAAAAGCACGACAGCGACGACCCCCGAGAAGCCGTCTTCAAGGTCTCGCGCGAACCTCCGCCGGCGGTGAAATCCGGCCTGATCGCGACACAGATCGGGCTTCCGAACCGCAAAGATCGGCGGTGTCACCCTGTCTCTCTTCGGCGACAGTGTTTTTCACATTAAAAATCAACCGCTTATATATCCGCGACTGGGAAACTGTACGGAGATAGAGACAGCGACTTAACTAAAGCTGATTTTTCAGCCGGGCGGCGAAATCAGTACAAGCCTCTGAAATTACAGAGGTTTCTACCCCATCTGCAGCCCTGGCCAAGGTTCTGGCACGACGCTTGCTTCAGTACTCACGAGGGCGTCCCTCGCACAAACGACAAAGCGCCGGGAGTGTGAAGGTATTCACGGCGACAAGAGTGACGCACTGGCACGATTAGCGATCGCAACGACTGCGATCAAACGGGCCAAGCCACGGACGGTTACAGGGTCTCATCCCATCAACTGAATCCGTCGCGACAAGGCCGCTGTAAGGCCACGAGTGGTTGCTGCCGTTTTTTGAAAGAGCAGCCGGACATTAAAAGATCGAACACGACACTGAGCTGAAGTCTTATGAGAAAACAGACAGGGACGACAACGCAAAACCGCTGGCTTCAAAGCCTCGCGGTCGGACTCGCAACCATGCTGTTCTTCGCGAACGCACACGCAGGACCGCGTGAGCAGGCGAAGCGCATTCACGACCGCATCGCCGGCGTACCGCCGAGCGAAGCCGTCTTGAGCCAGATGGAGACCGAGATTACAAACGGTGATCCGAGCGCGGCTGCGTACATCGCAATGGACAACGTGAACTTCTATAACGTCACGTTGAAAAACCTCGCAGCGCCGTGGACGAATCGCGAGCAGAACGTCTTCGTTCCGCTGAACGACTACGTCGCAACCGTTATCGGAATGACACGCGACGACGTGCCGTTCAATACCCTGCTGTCTGCAGACCTGACCTACGTCGGGCGCTCCGGTGTCGTGTCCGCAGCCCCGTCGCCGGCCAACAATGATCATTACGCGCAGCTCGAGTCAAACAACATCAACCTGCGCGACGAGCTCGTGGCAACGACGCAGTCGTCAATCATGGGCATCCCGTCGAACGCGACGGCCGGCATCATGACGTCACGCGCAGCCGCAGAGGCCTTCTTCGTCGCCGGCACCAACCGCGCCATGTTCCGTTTCACGCTCTTGAATCACATGTGCAACGACATGGAGCAGATGAGCGACATCAAGCTTCCGCCGGACCGCATTCGCCAGGATGTGAGCCGCAGCCCGGGTGGTGACAGCCGCCTGTTCCTGAACAACTGCATCGGCTGCCATTCAGGCATGGATCCGCTGGCCGGCGCTTTTGCTTACTACAACTACAACGAAGACACGGGGATCATGGAATACACGGCTGGCAACGTGCAGCCGAAGTACTTCAACAACGACCTGAACTTCCCGCAGGGCTTCCGCACCGTCGACGACAGCTGGGAAAACCGCTGGCGCCGCGGACAGAACGCGTACCTGGGCTTTGACCCGTCGCTGCCGGGTTCCGGCACCGGCGCGAAATCCCTCGGCGAGGAACTTGGCAACTCGTACATCTTTGCGTCTTGCCAGGTAAAGAAAGTCTTCAAAACCGTCTGCATGCGCGACCCGGAAGACCAGGTTGACCGCGATGCAGTTTCCCAGATCACGGATGCATTCCGAACCGGTGGCTTTCGCCTGAAGCAGGTGTTTGCCGATACCGCCGTTCACTGCATGGGCCAATAAGGAGAGACGCAGATGATCACGACGACCAAAACGTTCTCCTTTAAAGGACCGACGAACATGTTGAGAACTCTCGTACTGAGCCTTGCAAGCGGCCTGATCCTGACCGCCTGCGGCGGCGGCGCTGCGACTACGGACAACCCGGTCACCAGCGCGCCGAACGTCGGCGATGCGCCCTACACGGGACCGGTTGCTGCAGACAGCGACGTCCTGAAGTTCCAGCAGGAATTCTGGCAGAACGCCAAGACGACTGACCGCTGCGGCGCCTGCCACAACGAATCCGTTGGGCAGACACCGATGTTTGTTCGCAATGACGATGTCAACCTTGCCTATGCGGAAGCGCTGACCGTCGTCGACACGGCCAACCCGGAAATGTCGCGCGTCGTTGCCAAGGTTGGCGGCGGCCACAACTGCTGGGTCGCAGACCCGGGAGTTTGCGCCACGATCATGACGACCTGGATCGAAAACTGGGTCGGCAGCTCGGTTGCCGGCGGACGCCAGATCACGCTGACCGCACCGGAACCGCGTGACCCGGGTGCCAGCAAGAACTTCCCGCAGGACACGACGGCATTCGAAACACTGATTCACGATCCGATTCTCGAACCGTACTGCGCCGCTTGCCACAGCTCGGAGTCAGCGAACGCACAGCAGCCGTACTTCGCGGATCCGGACATCGACGCGGCCTACGCAGCCGTGAAATCGAAGATCAATCTCGATACGCCGGCAAGCTCTCGTCTCGTCGAGCGTCTGCGCAACGAATTCCATAACTGCTGGGACGTCGGCTGCGCGCAGTCGGCCCAGATCATGGAAGATGCGATTACGCAGTTCTCCAACGGTATTACGCCGACGACGGTTGACCCGAACCTCGTGGTCAGCAAGGCGCTGCGCCTTGTCGACGGCACGCTCGCATCCGGCGGCAACCGCTACGAAGATGCACAGATTGCACTCTGGGAGTTCAAGACCGGAGCTGGCAGCACGGCGTTCGATTCGAGCGGTGTCGATCCTGCGATCGATCTCACGCTCTCGGGTGACGTCACCTGGTTCGGTGGCTGGGGCATCACGATCAACGACGGCAAGGCCCAGGGCACGACGGCCGCGTCGAAGAAGATCTACGATGTCGTCCAGGAATCCGGCGAGTTCTCGATCGAAGCCTGGGTCATTCCGGCGAACGTCACCCAGGAGATGGCACGCATCGTGACCTACTCCGCGGGCACCACGTCACGGAACTTCACGCTGCAGCAGACGCTGTACGACTATGACTTCCAGCTGCGGACGACCGAGACCGGCCTGAACGGTGATCCGGCTCTGTCGACGCCGTCGGCGGACGAAATCCTGCAGGCAACGCTGCAGCATGTCGTCGCGACCTACAGCCCGATCGACGGTCGCCGCATCTACGTCAACGGCGAGCTCGTCTCTAACACCGATCCGGTTCCGGGCGGCACGCTGATCGACTGGCAGGACACGTTTGCCTTTGTTCTCGGCAACGAAGCGTCCAGCGATGGACTGTGGCAGGGCACGATTCGCCTCGCCGCACTGCATCGCCGCGCTCTGACGCAGGAGCAGGTCACGCAGAACTTTGATGTCGGCGTCGGCGAGAAATTCTTCCTGCTGTTTGATATCTCCGAAAACATCGCAGCCGCACCGCAGTCCTCGTACATCCTGTTCGAGGTACAGCAGTTCGACACTTACGCGTATCTCTTCGACAGGCCGCACTTCATTACGTTAGATGGCTCAACGCCGGAGAACATTCCGCTCGAAGGCATACGCATCGCGATGAACGGCCAGGAGGCGCCGGTCGGACAGAGTTACGCTCGCGTGAACACGATGCTGAGCGCATCGCAGTTCCAGGAGCTTGGTCAGCCGCTGTCGACGCTGGGTGCAGTCCTGCCGCTTGAGAAAGGACCGGAAGACGACGAGTTCTTCCTCACCTTCGACAGGCTCGCATCGTCGACCTTCACACGCGCGGAAGATCCGACGCTCGTCGTCACGGAAGCAGACCTCGATCCGGCCTCGCGCGTCGGCCTGAGAACCTTCGACGAAATCAACGCGACGTTCGCAGCAGTGACGGGAGTCGATCCGACGACCACGTCTGTCGACATGACCTTCCAGGAGCTGCGCCAGTCGCTGCCCGCGATCGAGGACGTGAACACGTTCCTCTCTTCGCACCAGGTCGCTATCGCGCAGCTCGCGATTGGTTACTGCGACGCGATGATCGGCACGAACGCGAATCCGAATCCGAACGCGGCAACGATGTTCCCCGGCTTCAACTTCGGCGCCGCACCCGCGACCGCATTCGGCGGCAGCAATCGCGACGCCTTCGTGAACCCGCTGATCGACAACATCATGGGCACGAATATCGCCACGCAGCCGGCACGCAACTCGGTGTACGAAGAACTCGCATCGTTCACTGCATCCGGCGGTCGACCAGACAACCTGGTTGATCGTCTGGTCGCCGGCGGCAGTGATACGCGCGCCATTTCGAAAGGTGTCTGTGCCGCCATGCTTGGCAGTGCCGTCACCCTCATTCAGTAATTGACAGGACTTTAAGGGACTTAAGACTATGGGTAAGAGACGAAACGCACGCGATTGGGATGCTCCCCAATATCATGCCGACCATCCCCGTCCTGTCACGCGACGTCAGTTTGTCGCACAGGGCTTCATGAGCGGCTCGGCCATGACGGTGGGCGGCGGATTCTTAAGCATGTTCGCCAACCCACGCCAGGCGCTTGCCGACCTGTCGCCGGACCTCGCAGGCATGCTGCAGAACCCCTGCCAGATTTCGACGTCGGGTGCGGGCAAGATTCCGTTCATCGCATTCGACCTCGCAGGCGGCGCCAACATTGCCGGCTCGAACGTCCTGATCGGGCGCGAAGGCGGACAGCAGGACTTCCTGTCGACTGCGGGCTACGAACGCCAGGGCCTGCCGGGTGACATGATTCCGGGGCTGACGGATCCGACGACGGGCGAAGACTACGCCAACTTCGACTTCGGACTCGGCTTCCATCTCGATTCCGCATTCCGTCGCGGCATGCTCGCGAGCATGACGCCGGGACGCGAGGCGAACCTGAATGGCGCAGTCATCCCGGCGCGCTCGGACAACGACACCGGCAACAACCCGCATAACCCGATGTACGGAATTGCCAAGGCTGGTGCAGACGGCTCAATTTTGACGCTGGCTGGCTCCGAAAACACGGATTCAGGCGGTAACTCAATGCTGCCCGCGATGCTCTACGATCCGGAACTTCGGCCGACGAAAGTCGATCGCCCGAGTGACGTGGTCAACCTCGTCGATACCGGCGATCTCGTCGGTATCCTGACCGAGGAAGACGCGAAAGCCGTCATGGAATCGGTTTACCGCATCAGTGAGCGCAAGGTTAACAACGTCAACACGCAAATCACGCGCGACGCGGTCATCAAGGAAATGATGAACTGCGGCTACCTGAAAGCTGCCGACATCGCCGATCGCTTCGCGGGCGTGCCCATCGATCCGGGTCTCGATCCGGAGATCGTCGGTCCGACCGGCATCTTTACGGATGCTGAATTCAACGGAAACGGCCGCGATGCTCGTGAATTCCAGAAAACGGCTGCAGTCATGAAGCTCGTCATCAACGGCTTCGCCGGCGCCGGTACGATCGAGATGGGTGGTTACGACTACCACGGCGGACGCCGTGCCGAGGGCGAGGTCAAGGACTTCCGCGCCGGACGCTGCATGGGCGCCTGCATCGAGTATGCCGCTCGCGTCGGCGTTCCGCTGATGATGTACGTCTTCAGCGACGGCTCGCTGTCATCCAACGGTGCAATCGACAACACCGTTGAGGGTCGTGGCAAGGGCGAATGGTCCAGTGACAACTCGTCGACGGCCGGCTCGTTCTTCATGGTGTACAACCCGACGCGTCGAGCAACGATTATCGGCGCGACGCCGGAAGAGATCGCGATGCATCAGCAGATTGGCTACATGGATGCGGGCGGTGCGGTGCAAAGGAATGCCACGCCGGCTGCGAACAACGTCAATCTGCTCGTCAACACGGTGCTTTTAAACTACATGGCACTCCACAATGAGCAGGGACAGTTCGCGAACGTATTCCCGAATCACGGTCTGGGAACAGTCGCGATGCGGGATGCGCTGACGGCCTTCACGCCGATCTGCAACGGCACGATCGCGAACCCGACGTAGACTCAAGCGACGGCAAAACGACGAAGGCCAGTCGGGAAACCGGCTGGCCTTTTTTTTGTGGTATATGTGACGCCTCCCTGGACAAGCCGGCCGTTTGAATGAATTTGAAATCCGCAATGCTCGTCATCGCCGTTCTGGCGCTCGCGGGCTGCGCTGCCGTCGCAGAACGCGACGCCAGACTTATGGACAGCGGACTCCCGCTCTCCGATTTGAAGCGGCAATACGACGTTCTGCACTACACGATACGCACTGACGTTCTCGTCGAGGAAAAAGCAATCGACGGAAGCGCGACGATTCGCTTTCGTGCGAAGGCGCCGATGAACTCGCTTGAGCTCCACTTCGACGGGGAGTTCGACATCCGGTCCGTGACTCGCGGTGACGCGGCTTTGGCCTATGAGCAAACCGCCTGGAATCTCGTGATCGATCTCGGTGCGACGATGGCTGCCGGCGAGATCGCAGATGTCACTGTCGACTACGCCGGTCAACCCGTCGAAGCTGAAAACCCACCCTGGGGCGGCGGCTTCGTCTGGGAGAAAACACCGTCGGGCAAGCCGTGGATCGCGACGGCCTTCCAGGGCGAAGGCTGCGACGTCTGGTGGCCCTGCAAGGACCACCCGACCGGCGAGCCTTTGAACGGTGTCGACCTCTTTATCACCGTGCCGGACGGACTCACCGCCGCGTCGAACGGCGTCCTGCAGTCGACGACGGATGCGGGCGACGGGCGCACGACCTTTCACTGGAAAACGGAAAGCGCAATCAATACCTACGGGATCGCGTTGAACATCGCGCCCTACGTTCTCATCGAATCCAGCTACACATCCACGAACGGGACCGTCGTGCCGGTCCAGTTCTGGGCCATCGAGGATCACGAGGCCGAGGCACGCGAGCTCTTCGACCGTGAATTTCAGGACATCATCGACTGGTTCGAGAAGACGGTCGGCCCCTACCCCTGGGGCCACGAGAAACTCGGCATCGCCGAAACGCCGCATCTCGGGATGGAACACCAGACAATCAACGCCTACGGCAACGAGTTCCGGAAAGACGAGTGGGGCTTCGACTGGCTGTTTCATCACGAACTCGCGCACGAATGGTTCGGCAACGTGATGACGCACGCAACCGTATCGGACATGTGGTTGCACGAGGGCTTCGGCGCTTACATGCAGGCTTTGTACACGCGTGACACCTGGGGCGAAGCGGCCTACTACGCCCGGATGTTCCCGATCCTTCAGCGTATCCGGTCCTGCTTCGCGACGGCTCCCGTTGAGGAGATGTCTGACGACCAGCTTTACTTCAACACGACAACCGGCCCTGGTCCGGATATCTACGCCAAGGGCTCGTGGGCGATGCACACACTGCGCGAAACGATCGGTGACGAACTGTTCTTCCGCGCGGTGCGTATTCTCGTCTACGGCACCGACCGCCCGGAGACGCTGCAGGCACCGATCGAAGCGCGGCTCCGTTCGACCGACGACTTCGCATCGATCGTCAGCGGAGTCACCGGCGAAGATATGAGCTGGTTCTTCGATGCTTACTTCCGCCAGGCGGCATTGCCTGAGCTTGCAGTAACAGAGACCGACGACGGCCTGCTGCTCACGTGGTCGACCGAGCAAGACACTGACTTTCCGATGCCGATCGATGTACGCATCGACGGGGAACTTGAGCGCATCGAATTCACTGACAACACGGCGCTTATTCCGGAAGCAACACGCGACGATGTCCTGATCGACCCGTGGCTCGACGTCCTGCGCTACTTCCCGACGGTGCCCCGCTGCGACGAGCGTGAGGACGCATCCGGTGGCTGACGCATCAGCGTCGCAGTTCGCCTGTCCGCGCTGCGATTCCGCGCTGACTAAAGGTGAGGCAGGCTTTACTTGCTCTGCCTGCGATGTCGTGTTCCCGGTCGTGGGCGACATTCCATGGCTCTTCTCTGACCCGGACGCGAGCTTGAGCGAGTGGCGCAATCGCCTGCACATGGCCATCCAGTCGATTTCCCAGGAACGCGCCGGCATCGAGATCGAACTCAAGCGTAAGGAATTGCGTGCGCTGTCGCGGCGACGTTTGGAACGCTACGACGAAGCCTTGAAGCAGCACCAGAAGAAACTGAAGACGCTGACGAAGCCGCTCTTCGACGGCGATATCAACGCAAAGCTGGAAACCTACCTCGCGCTCCGAACTCGTCTGCCGATCGACCAGGGTCTTAACACCTACTACGCGAACGTGCACCGCGACTGGTCCTGGGGCGACGAGGAAAATACCGCATCGATTGCGCAGATCCGCGCTGTCACACACGACAACGCGTCACTCGGGCGCGTGTTGGTCCTTGGCGCAGGCGCAGGACGGCTGGCCTATGACGTGCACGAGGAATTCGACTGCGACTCAGTCGTCGCGCTCGACTTCAATCCGCTGCTGCTGTTCGTTGCGCAGTCAATGTTCCGTGGCGACAAGCTCAAGCTCTACGAATTCCCGATCGCGCCGGCCTCGCTGGAAGACGATGCGGTCCTGCGCACGCTCAAGGCGCCAGCCGCGGCAGACGAGTCGCTGTCGCTCGTCTTCGCCGACGCATTGCGTCCGCCGTTCCCGGCGGAAAGCTTCGATACCGTCGTGACGCCGTGGTTAATTGACGTCATCAGCGCAGACCTGCCGGTGCTCGCTGCTCGAATCAACGGCCTGCTGAAAGAGGACGGTCGCTGGGTCAATTTCGGCTCCCTCGCTTTTGACAGCCCGAAGAAGGCGCGCTGCTACAGCCCTGAAGAGGTCAAGGCGATCGTCGCCGAAGCGGGCTTCTCTGATCCCTACGTCAGCCAGGCAAGAATTCCCTATATGTGCTCACCCGCGAGCCGCCACGGCCGCGTCGAGAAAGTCTTCACCTTTTCCGCCTGGAAGGAGCGAAGCGTCAAGGCACCCGCGCGTCACAAGGCGCTGCCTGACTGGCTGGTCACCGGCAAAGGCGCGGTGCCGTTGACACAGTCGTTTCGCACACAGGCCATGACCACGCAGATTTACTCCTTCATCATGTCGCTGATTGACGGACGCCGTTCGATCGAGGACATGGCCAAGGTGCTCGAGAAACAGCAGCTCATGGGACGCGACGAAGCCTTCGTTGCGATCCGCACGTTCCTGACGAAGATGTACGACGACTCGCAGCGGTCGTCCGGCTTCTGAGCAAGGAGCGATTCGTATGAAAGTCCTGCGCACGCCCGACGACTGCTTCGCCAAGCTGCCCGACTATCCGTTCGAGCCGAACTACGTCGACGTCGATTCACTGCGCATGCACTACGTCGCGGACGGGCCGGACGACGGCCCGACCGTTCTGTTGCTGCACGGTGAGCCAAGCTGGTCGTTCCTGTATCGAAACATGATTCCGCCGCTCGCCAACGCGGGGTTTCGTGTGATTGCGCCGGACCTGATCGGCTTCGGTCGCTCCGACAAAATCGCGAGCCAAGGTGCTTACAGTTACGCCGGCCACGTCGACTGGATGCGAAAGTTTATCGAGCGACTGGATCTCACTGACATCAATCTCTTCTGTCAGGACTGGGGCTCGCTGATTGGTCTGCGCGTCGCCGCGGAATACCCGGACGGCTTCGCCCGCATTGCGCTGGGCAACGGCGGACTACCAACAGGCGACCAGGCCATGCCGAAGGCCTTCCTCCGCTGGCAGCAGTTCGCGCGCTACAGCCCGGTGTTCCCGATCGGCACGAT
>CAWUHY010000026.1:0-20646 GCA_963922215.1 uncultured Gammaproteobacteria bacterium
GCAGTCGTCAAGGCCGGCGTCTTCACCGTGACGAAGGTGATTCTCTATATCTTCGGCATCGATTTCCTGTTCGCAGAGCCGAGCAGCTCGTGGCTTGTCTACGCCGCCTCGTTCACGATCGTCGTCGGAAGTATCGTCGCGCTGCGCCAGCAGAACCTGAAGCGCCTGCTCGCCTATTCAACGATCGCGCAGCTTTCCTACATCGTCATGGCAACCGCGATCCTGAAGCCGCTCGCGGAGATCGGCGCAGCGATTCACATCGTGGCGCACGCGTTCGGCAAGATCACATTGTTCTTTGCCGCCGGTGCGATTTACGTCGCGGCGAAGAAAACAGAATTGCACCAGCTGCGCGGTATCGCCCGCCGTATGCCGTGGACGATGGCCGCCTTCACAGTCGGCGCGCTGAGCATGATCGGCGTCCCACCGACGGGCGGCTTCGTCTCGAAGTGGTACATCCTCGCGGGCGCGTTTGAAGCGGACAACTACGTCGCGCTGTTTACTGTCATCGGCAGCACCGTGCTAAACGCTGCGTATTTCCTGCCGATCATTTACATGGCCTGGTTCATGAAAGAGGACGTGCCGCCGGTCAGGGAACACGGCGAGGCCCCTTTCCCCGCAGTGCTCGCGTTGACGATCACGGCCCTGCTCACGGTCGCATTCTTCTTCTTTAACGGTCCGGTACTGATGCTGGAACGCCAGCTTGTCGAGGGTTTGGGATGAACGAACAGCAGGACCACTGGCTGGTACGCCCGACGACGATCCGAAAGCTATGGTGGGGCTTTTCGATCGTGCTCGCGATAACCGTCATCGCGCAGCTCGGAATCTACATCAAGGGCTACTTCGGCGTTGACGGCTGGATTGGCTTTGGCGCCGTGTTCGGCTTCCTGTCCTGTCTCGCGATGGTTCTCGTCGCGAAGGCGATGGGCTACGTCCTGAAACGCAACGAAGACTACTACCCGGCGGAGCAGGACGATGACTGAGTTTCTGCCACCGGCAATCGTCATGGTACTCGGCGCTGTGCTGATCGGCGCGTTCCGCGGCCACTTGCGGACGCTGTTCGTGCTTGGCACACCGCTACTTGCGCTCTGGGCAATCTGGCAGATTCCCGACGGCGTTGTCGCGACGCTCCCGTTCCTCGACTACACGATCGAACCGATCGAAGGCAGTCCTCTTCGCCGTTTGTTCGCGACGATCTTCGCGCTCATGGCCTTCGGGGGCGGGCTGTATGCCTTCCGACAGGCGAAGTGGTGGGAGTTGACCGCTGCCTACATCTACGCAGCCGGCGCCATCGGCGTCAGCTTCGCCGGCGACCTCATCACGTTCTTCCTGTACTGGGAGCTGATGGCGCTGTTCTCGACAATCGTCGTCTGGTGCGGCGGTTCGCCGGCGGCGAGAGCGGCCGGGGTGCGCTATGCGATCATGCACCTGCTCGGCGGCGTCATTCTGAAGGTCGGTATTGAAGGCGTTGTCGTCCACACCGGCTCGATCGACGTCCAGCCGATGCTCGCGACGAACTTCGACACCTGGATGATCCTGATCGGCATGCTGATCAATGCCGCGGCACCGCCAGTCTCGGCCTGGCTGTCTGACTCCTACCCGGAATCCAGCCCGACCGGCTCCGTTTTCCTGTCAGCGTTCACGACCAAGACGGCGGTGCTCGCCCTGATTCTCCTGTTCCCCGGCGAGCCGGTTCTGGTCGGTATTGGCCTGTTCATGGTCATGTACGGCATCCTGTACGCACTGCTCGAAAACGACGTCAGGCGCATTCTCGCCTACTCCATCGTCAACCAGGTCGGCTTCATGGTCACCGCGATCGGGATCGGCACGGAAATGGCGCTCAACGGCGCGGCGGCCCATGCCTTTGCGCATATCCTGTACAAGGCGCTGCTGTTCATGAGCGCGGGCGCCGTGATTTATCGCACCGGCAAGAACAAGTGCACCGAGCTCGGCGGGCTGTTCCGCACGATGCCGCTGACCGCCATTTGCGGAATCATCGGTGCGCTGGCGATCTCCGGCTTCCCGCTGACCTCCGGCTTTACGACCAAGACGATGATCTCGCAGGCCGCGGCCGACGAGAGCCTCGTCTTCGTGTACTTCATGCTGGCGGCGGCGTCGGCCGGCGTCTTCCTGCACGCCGGTATCAAGTTCCCGTGGTTCGTGTTCTTCCAGACGGACTCCGGACTTCGACCGAAAGACGCTCCGTGGAATATGGGCGCCGCGATGATTCTGTTGAGTGGTCTCTGCATCCTGCTCGGTGTCTTCCCCGAGCTGCTGTACCGTTTCCTGCCATACCCGGTCGAGTACGTGCCCTACACCGCAGGTAAAGTGCTGTTCTATCTACAGCTACTGTTGTTCTCCGGCCTGGCGTTCTTCCTGTTGCTTCCGCTCATGCGGCGCACGGAAACGATCAGCCTCGACTTCGACTGGCTGTGGCGGGTTCTTTTGTTCCGCATCGGCTATACGCTGTACGCATTCATCGGCGGAATTGCGGCATGGATTGCCAGGACGACGCTCGGCGGTCTGTCGCGCATGCAGGTGAGGCTGGAGAGGCAGTTTGGATCTGCCTCAGCGGACACAAGGGTGTTCTCGCGGTCTTGGTCGATCGGGACGACGGCACTGTGGATCGCCGTACTCCTCGTCGCCTACATGCTGACGTACGTGCTCTAGCAGGCAGCGTGTTGAATCATCCGGAGCGCCTCAAGCGGCGCCCCGGCGACTCACAGATGTTGCGCTTAGTGCGTAACCGTCGGCTTCAGCTTCTTGGCCTGGGCGACCCAGTCTGAAACGACTTTCTCTGACGGCGGACGGCGAACGAGTTTCTTCTTCGCGTTCACTTCCTGCATTTTGGCCGCGAGATTTTCCGCGTTGCGATTGCGGAGCTCCTTGACCGTGTCGACGCCAGCCGCTTCGAGCAGCTCGGCATACTGGCTTGCCACTCCGGAGATGCGGAACAGGTCCGCATGGTTCGTCCACTTCAGCAGCTTTCCTTCCGAGATGCCGGTCGACTTTGCGGTTGCCGCGCGACCTTTCTTGTCGCAGCACAGCTTCAGGAGCTGTCCGACGGAGTTAATACCCGCAGCGCGGAGTTTCTTGCCGTTCGACGGGCCGATGCCCTCAATATCTTCGATCTTCTTGGCCATTATGATTTCCTGTTTCGGTGCTCGCATTGCACCTGTTGCTTGCATTCAGTCCGTACCCTGTCGGGCAACGAACCTCCCTAGTGCGAGCCACGAACGGAATCCGCCCGAACCCGCTGAATTGCTTATTTCAGTACGAACGTCACTTTCATGTTAACGCGGTACTTATCCACTTTGCCGTCTTTCACGGTCACTTTCATGTCCTGCACCCAGGCACCTTCGATATTATCGAGCGTTTCGTTCGCGCGCTCGATCCCTTTTTCAATCGCGTCTTCGAAGCTCTTGGATGAAGACGACGTGATTTCCGTTACGCGTGCTACTGACATGACTTACCCCTTCTATCGTTCAATGAAAAATCCGGGCGTGGCCTATACGTCCACTGCCTCGGCATATTTGGCGCGTCCGATTTGCTCGTGTGGCACCCACGACAAACCGATCACTTCAACATGAATGTCCGTTGATTTCGGCCGGATCGGGACCTCGGTGAGTTCCTCTGTCTGCGCATCAAAGCGCGTGTCCAGCGCCGCGATATCCTGCTGCAGAGTCTCGTCCAGCGCAGCAATCTCGGCCTGCACGGCATCGGCCGTCTGTTTCGCACGCTCGACGTCTCCTGCCTCCTTTCGCGCGCTGCCGGCCTTGCGCATCGCGGTCCCGACGCGATTCGCGTTGGTGGTCGACAGGCGCTTCCGGCCGAGCAGTGCGCCGAGAATTGCGGTGCCAACTGAAAGCGCGGTATCGAATTTCTTTTGCGTCGACTGCTGCTGCTCCCGCTCGATGGCCTGCTCGGCCCGCAGGAGTCGATTCTCAAGCGTGCGTAACTTCGACGCATAGCGTTTGCGCAGCTTGCCGACTTCGATGTCCCGCTTTTCGTTCGCAGCCTGCTGCAAGCGGACGCGGAACTCGCCTTCGCTCTCACCCGACTCCGAGGTCATCTTGAACGTCTTGCTCTTGAAGACCGGCAGCGTCTCGTTCGCGCGGATCCAGCGCTTCAGTTCGCGCTCCCACTTGCCGTAGTTCTTATCCTTGAGCAGCGGTGCCGGACACTCGCTGAATGCCGCACCGGCTTCAGGCTCTTTCTCCAGCGCCCCGGCCGTGATCGCGAGGCGCTCTGCCTCGTCCCAGTCGGCGGCGACGGCAGAATCGTCCACATCGAGAAGATAGGCCTGCTCTCGACGTTCATTCACCTTGTGGGTTGCGTTCGAATAGGTCACGTCGGTAATTGCGACGAGCCTTGGAAAGTAGACGGGCTCCTCGACCGCGGACGGCAGGTAATACTGTTTGATCGTCGGCGGCAATACCGGCTCTGCGGCCGCCGGCTTCTTGCGCGACGACGCTGCCTTGACCGGCGCATCCGGCGTCCGCAGCGGATCGGCGAGCTGCCTGATCTGGTCGCGCGTCATCGGCCCGGCGAGATAGGACATGACCCAGCGCGTGTTGAATACGACTGGTTTCTCCTCGTGCACGCTGTGCAGCAGGAAGCGTCGTTTCCCGAGCCCCGCGAGCGTCCGCTCCATCGCCTGCTTGTCGAAGTTGCCACCCGAAGCCGCGCCTTCGAGACCCTCCATGACCCGCGCCTTGTCGCGTTCGGTTTGCAGACGGCCGATCATCCACGTGCCGGTATTCGACAGGCCGCGGTAGTCCAGGTCGACCGGGTTCTGCGTCGAGAGGACGAGGCCGAGACCGTAGGCGCGCGCCTGTTTCAGAAGTGTGAGAAAGAGCCGTTTCGACGGCGGATTCGCGACAGGCGGCATGAAGCCGAACAACTCGTCCATGTACAGAATCGCGCGGAGACTGGACGTACCCGGCTGCGCGCGCATCCAGGCAATCACGTCGTTCAACAGCATGCAGACGAAGAACATGCGCTCTGCATCGTCCAGGTGCGCAATCGACATGACGGAGATGCGCGGCTTGCCGCCGTCCGTGTAGAGCAAGCGCTGGGCGCTCAACGGCTCGCCCTTGATCCAGGCTTCGAATCCGGGAGCGGCAAGCAGATTGTTGAGCTGCATCGCGAGCTTGAAACGATCGTTCGCCGGATAGAAGGAGTCGAGGTCCATGACACCGACCCGGGCGACCGGCGGGTTCTGGATGTCTCCGATCAGTTCGGCCAGCGACAGGTCGCGTTCGTCCTGCCACGCGTGATCAAGGACGGTCGAGATCAGGATGTGTTCACGGCTCGACACCGGGTCCGCGTCGATGCCGAGTAAGGACAGAATGCTCGTCGCAGTGGCCTGCACGCGTTCACGATAGAGATCGACATCGTCGCGGAGACCGGCGTCAGGTGCGGCGAATGAACTTAGGACAGAGATCGGCAGGCCCGCATTGCTGCCCGGCGTGTAGATTGCCATGTCGACGTTTTCGCGCAGGCGCGCGATGCGCTTGCCATCCTGACCCCATTGTCCGAGGCCTTTGCGCCACAGGTCCGCCTGCGATTTCGCGAACTCGTCAAGCGTTTGACCCTTCTCGGTCGCCTGTCGCGGATTCACCCAAGGTGCGAAATCGGCAGGAGCGAGCTTCGGGAATGTTAAGAGCAGGTTTCCGAGATCACCCTTCGGATCGACGGCGATCACCGGGATATGGTCCATCGCCGCCTCTTCGAGGATGCCGATGCCGAGACCGGTCTTGCCAGACCCCGTCATCCCGATGATGACCGCGTGAGTCGTCAGATCCTTCGAATCATAGAGGACCAGCTCGTCGGTCTGCTCTCCTTCGTCGACGCTCTTGCCGATGTAGAAAGCACCGAGTTTCTCGAAATCCTGCATGCCCGCTTTTGCCATTGTCGATTACGCGCCGTGCCGGGTTGCTACTTGAAGAACTTGCCGGCAAGACCGACAACATCATCGACACCGAATCCGTCGCCGCCACCGAGCAAACCGCCGAGCATGTCGCCGAAGCCGCCCCCGCTCTTCTCGGCTTTTTTCTTGCCGAGTGCGCCCATCGCGAGACCGGCCACCAGTGGCAGTGCCTTCTTGATGACGTCGTCACCGATACCCGTTTCTCGCGAAGCATGCGCCGCAACCTTGCGGCTGACTTCCTTGCTTCCGAACAGATGCCCGAGAATCTTGTTGCCGTCTTCGCGGGTTTCATCCTTGTGCAGAAGCTCCGGCTCTTCGATGTAGCGCTTGTGACTGCCGCGATCCAGCGCGGCTTCGAGTTTCTCCAGCCCGTTCGTGCGCAGCGCCTGTTCCTGGAAACTCTTGATCAGGGTTGGTGACAGCGCGCCGACGACCGACTTCGCCTCGGTCTCGTTGAGCCCCAGCTTGCTGGCAAGCGCGCCGACACTGTTCTCTCCGCCGCTAGCCTGCAGCAGGTCCAGTAAATTCATAACCGGTTTCCCTTAAATGATAGACGTAACCCGGTCAGTCCGGGTCGAGTGGAATGCGAATCTTCTGGCCCGGGTAGATCTTGTTCGGGTCGGAAATGATGTCCTTGTTCGCTTCGAAAATTTCCGTGTAGCGTCCTGCTTTGCCGAGAAACTGCTTGGCGATCGCTCCTAGCGTGTCGCCGCTTTTGATCTCGTAGATCGTTTCCTTCGGTTCCGGCTCTTCCGGCGGCGGTGGCGGGCAGGTCAGGTTGTCGGAAATAACTTTTTCGACACCCTTGATATTGCCGACCATCAGAATCGCGTTGTCGCGTGTGGCCTTGTTGATGCACTCACCGGAAATTGTTGCGACGCCGTCGTCGAAATCGACCTCAATATTCTTGATGCCCGACGTTCGGACTTCGAGGTGGTTCTTGATGTTGTCTGCAGCTTCGTTGTCGGTGTCGAACAGACGCCGGCCGACGTCTTTGGCAAAGTCCAGCATTCCCATGGATGGTCCCCTTCGGTTTGTTGTTTTTCGTGTCAGCAGCCGCCGGGAATTGGCAGATGCAACGTGATCAGTGTAAGCCGTGAGCGGTGCAATTCGCCAGCGCAGGCACTTTATTAATTCGATTGCTCAAGATTGTTCCGCACCGCCCGCGTCCGTTTCCTTGTTCAGGTACAGCGTCTGCGTCGGATAGGCAAACTCGATGCCGCGGCTCGCGAAGTCCTCGAAGATCTTCAGATTCACAGCCTGCTGAATGTCCATGTAGCGGTTGTATTCCGGCGACAGCACGTAATAGACGGTTTCGAAGATCAGCGCGAAGTCGCCGTACTTCTGGAAATGCGAGCGGTCGAAGCGCGTGTCGTCCTCTGCCTCGATTGCGGCCTTGATCAGGCCGGGAATTTCCCGGAGGTGTTCGGCGCTGGTCTGGTAGGTCACGCCCACGGAAAACACAACGCGCCGTTCGAACATTCGGCCGTAGTTGCGAATCCGGCTGTTTAGAAGGTCCGTGTTCGAGAAAATCAGCTGTTCGCCGGACAGGCTGCGAATGCGCGTGGTCTTTAAGCCGACCTTTTCGACGCTGCCTAAAAATTCCCCAATAATCAGGAAGTCTCCGACGATAAACGGCTTGTCCAGAACGATGGACAGCGACGAGAAGAGATCGCCGATGATGTTCTGCGCGGCGAGCGCGACGGCAATCCCACCGACTCCCATGCCGGCGACCAGCGCCGTGATGTTGACGCCGATATTGTCCAGCGCGAGCAGCAGTACGAGCGACCAGACGGCGACGCGCATGATGAATTGCATCATGTCGAGTGCCGCGATCGATCCCGGATCTTCGCTGAACTTCTCTTCTCGGCGAATCGTGATCGCCTTGCCGATGCCGGCGACCGCCCAGCGTCCGAGCTGGATCAGGAGCGCGACGATGACAATGTGCATCCAGATCGTGCTCCCGGTTTCGGGCAGCGTCAGCGGTCTTGAGGCAACGAAGAGTGCGATGATCAGGATAAACCAGCCGCGCGTCTGTGCGACGACGTGTGCCGCGACCGCGAGCTTGCCCTTGCCGTCGTCTTTCGAGAGCCGGTTCAGGCTGCCGCGGAGCACGCGTCGAACGATGGCGAGAATTGTTGCCGCGATCAGGAAGACGCCGGCCGCGATTGCCCACAACAGCAGCGTATTGCCGTAAACCTCGTAATTTATCCAGTCGCGATAATCCATGCGGTACTCTGTTCCGGTAGTCGCTTGAGTAGTCCGGGCAGGACGCTCAGGTTGTTTCGATCGTCGTTAGTTCTGCGTCGGCCTGGGGAATGGTGTAATCCGAATCGAAGACCGGCAGTCCCAGTCGTTCGCGTCCCTTGTTGATGGTTTCCAGCACCATCGCCTCAAGCTCTGCCAGGCGCGGGTCGCCCACGTAGCGCTGCATGATCACGGTTCCCACAGCAAGCCCTTCGGAATCCCCCCATCCGGCCTCGACCGCCTTTGTTGCCCCGGTGAAGGCGGCATCGTCGTCCCCTTCCAGCGCCCGAATTAACGCACGGTTCATCGTCAGGCCCACATTGCTGACACCCTGATCGAGCACGTTCTGTTCCCACTCTTGCAGCAAGCGAAGCGATTCGTTGAAGCGCCGCTCGTTGTTTTGCTCCTCATACGCCAGCGCGATGAACAGCAAGTCGTTATAGCCCCACTCGCCGCCGGGATGTTCATCGACAAAGCTCTGGAGCGTCGGCCAGCGTTCCTCGAGGAAATCCGTCAGCTCCTTGTAGCGGCCGTCGCGCGCGGAGAGATCGATCAGGTTCCCGGGAATGCCGGCAATCGCCTGTTCGCGCGCAAGCGCGTACGCCTCATCCTTGCGACCGAGACGTGAGTAGAAGCTTGGCTTCCAGAAGTTGTGGCCGTAGTCCGCACCAAGCTCGTACTGCCCGGTATTCCAGACACTCAATGTGTACATCAGGCGCCAGACGCCGGGCAGCGGTCTCTTCTGACGCTCTTCCTCGAGCAGCAGGTAGGCCTCGGCGCCGCGCCCGTTGGCAATGTGATTGACCGCCTCGCCAAGCTTTACCCTCGGATTCGTGGGGTCGAAACGCTTCAGGCGCTCGATCCACTTGATGGACAGGTCTTCGCGACCGAATGCCGCGAACATCATCAGGCCGTTGGAGAACGACGGCATGTACAGCGGGTCGGCGTCGGCGATCTCCATCGTCATTTCCATCGCCGCGCGGTACTCGCCGATGCTCTGCAGCGCGATCTGCAGCCAGTTTCGTGCATCGATCAGGTTCGGATTGATCGCGAGCGCCTTTTCGTAGGCCTCGATCGCTGCGTCGACGTCCCCGCCGATACGTCCTTCCCATAGCCCCAGGCCCGCCCAGGCCTCCGCCAGGTTCGGGTCCAGGTCCAGCGCAATGTCGATGAAGCGCTTGCCGCGTCGCTGCGCATCGTCGTAGGGCGTGTCGCCATATTGTTCCTCGGAGAGCAGGATCGCGGCGATCCCGAGCTGCGCATAGGCCGGCGCGTATTCTGGGTCGATGGCAATCGCCGCCTGCAGGTCTTCGACGGCAAGATCGAGCGATTCGCGTTCCCGCGCGTAGATCAGCTGTTTCGCGCGCAGGTAGAGCTCGTAGGCTTCGGGATCGGTTCGCTGCGCGGTGTTGACCGGCGCTGCGCCCGCCAGCAGCGTGTTGCTCATCTGCTTTAAGATTTCCCGCGAAATGTCGTCCTGCACCTGGAAGACATCGTCGAGCTTCCGGTCATAGGTTTCCGACCACAGGTGGAATCCGTCCTCGACGTGAATGAGCTGCGCCGTAATCCGCACGGTGTCGCCGGACTTGCGCACCGAACCCTCGAGGATGTGCTCGACGCCCAGGGCCTCGCCGATGCGACGCAGGTCGTCGTTCTCACCCTTGAACGCGAAGGATGAGGTCCGGCCCGCAACCTTGAGATCTTTCACCGAGGCCAGTGCATTCAGAATTTCTTCGGTGATGCCGTCGGCAAAGTAGTCCTTGTCGTCGCTCATGTTGACGAAGGGCAGAACGGCGATCGACGCCCCGACCGGCGCACCCTCAGTTGCGGCCGCAGCGGGCAACGCCTCGGCCGGCTCCTCGGCGGTCTGTCGATCAACGAGCAGGAACACGACGGCGACAGCCAGCACGGCGATGATTGTGTAGTTCAGCTTCTGTGCGGTCCGGTCGGTGATCGAGTCTTCCGGGGAAACGTCTGACTCCCGCTTCAGTCCGTCCGGCGTCAATTCGAACGCCCAAGCAAGGATCAGCGCCGGGACCAGGCCGACGGCGAGGATCACGAAGACGAGTCGGTCGGTCCAGACCGGCAGATCAAGAATCGGAGCGACGACGTCGACAACCTGAAGCAACACCCAGGACGCGACGAGGTAGGCGATTGCCACGCGAAAGACGTTTCGCCGATTCAGTTCCTGGAGGAGTCCCTGCATTGCTTCGCCGTCAAAGTCTGAGCAGCTGCAAAAGATACCAGAAACGCCGCGGAACGCCCGAACAATCAAGGCGCTCCCGAGTGCTTCAGGCTCGCTGCCTGTAGATCCTCACGAACTGCAGAACCGTGCCGATCAGGAACGCCACGAGCAAGACGAGGTAGCAGGCCTTCAGGATCGGATCCTCGATGGATGTGAGCACAGGATCGCCGACGGGAAGTCGCATCAAAGCATCGGTAACTGCAGGGATGCCGTGAAAGAGCAGCGTCGCTGTAAAGCTCGCTGCCTGCACGTAACGCGACAGTCGCCCGAACAGGCGTGTCGTCGCGGCCACGGTTCCCACGCCGAGAGCCAGCAGGGTCATGACGGCGAGTCCGTGCGCGGGCCCGAAACCGCCGTGCTGGTAAATCATCAGCGCTGTGACCGCGGTGATCAGTGTCGTGACGAGGTAGAGCTGCCCCGAGCGGGTGCTCAAGAGAATTTCGCGATGCGTCACGAAGGTGAACACGGCTGCGAGGATCGCAACTATGCCCATCGCGGTATGGAACCAGCCAAGCAGCGTGATTTCGGGCATTTGGATTCTCGCGGTAAGCCTGCGACGCAGCCTAACATGCCTCCGCATTTCGCGACTGAAGCCGCTCCCACAGGTGGATTGATCTCGCAATCCGTATAATGCTGGTCCTCAAGCGGAGACGTTCAATGGCAAACGACGATTGGGATGCGCGCGTCAGCGGAGAGGACTGTCCTTTTTGCGCGCCCCGCCCGGATGACAGCGACATCATGCAGCTCATCGCGCCGCTGCGCGTCTCAAGCTTGTATCTCAACAAGTCGCAGACCTACCGTGGCGCCTGCATCCTCGTTTATGACACGGCGCACGTCACACGTGTCGATCTTTTGCCGGCGTCCGAATGGCAGGATTTCGCGAAGGACATTCACGACGCGCAGTCGGCGATCGTCGCGACCGTCAAGCCTGACCACATGAACACGGAGTCCCTGGGCAACGTTGTGCCGCACCTGCACTTTCACCTGGTCCCGCGCTACAAAGACGATGGCCGTTGGCGCGATCCGATCTGGCTGACGGATATGTCCACACTGCCGATGAAGCGACTCGACGAGGCTGCGTTTTCCGAACTCAGGGAATCAATTCGTACCCGTCTGCCGCAGCGTTAACAGGCTGGCATTCCGACGACCCTCCACACGATGAATCTTGAGCGCGCCATACTCCGCGACGCGGAGAGATCCTGCTGGCTGGTCTTTGAAGATCCGCAGGCGATGTTCGTCGCGACTGCGCTTGAGGACGTCATTCCGGCACTCGAGGCGGCTGAACAGAAGCTCGAAAACGACGGTGGCTTTCTCGTCGGCTTTGTCAGCTTTGACGCGGCACCGGCAATGGACCGTTCGTTTCGGGCGCGACGGGATCCGCACCTGCCACTCGTCGCATTCGCGCATTTCGAGAACGCTCTGCAAACCTCGGAACTCCCCGGCTCACCGCTTGAAAACGATCACGATTCCGGCTGGGCACTGAACGTCGACGAGACGACCTACGCCGAGGCCATCGAACGAATCCACGCAGAAATCGCGGCTGGCAACACCTACCAGATCAATTACACGGTTCGCTATCGCAGCGAGAACCCGCCAGGCGCGCACGATCTCTTTGCCGGGCTCGGCGTGAATGCGACATACGGAGCACTGCTCGAATTCGACTCGCACAGCATCGTGTCTGCATCGCCGGAGCTCTTCTTTCGGCTGGACGGTGAGACGATGGTGCTCAAACCAATGAAGGGCACGGCGATGCGCGGGCTGTCGCGCGTGGACGACCTTCAGCGGCGCGACGAACTCGCAAGCTCGGAAAAGGATCGCGCGGAGAACGTCATGATCGCCGACATGGTGCGCAATGACCTCGGACGCATCGCTCGTCCGGGTTCGGTGCGTGCAAGCGACCTCTGCACGGTCGAGCAACACCCGACAGTCTGGCAGATGACGTCGACCGTCGAGGGAGAGACAGAGGCCGGGATGACCGACATCTTCAGGGCGCTCTTCCCATCGGCATCGATTACCGGGGCGCCGAAATCATCGAGCCTGTCACTGATCCATCGACTGGAAAGCAGCGCGCGTGGCCTCTACACGGGTGCAATCGGTTATTTCGCAGCCGACAGGAAGGCACAGTTCAACGTCGCCATCCGCACAGCGACGTTCGATCGCGCGCGAGGGACCGCCGAGTACGGCGTTGGCAGCGGCATCATCTGGGATTCAGTGGCGGCCGATGAATTCCGTGAGTGCGAACTCAAGGCGCGGATTCTCCAGCGCCAGCATCAGCATCCCGACTTCTCCTTGCTCGAAACGCTGCGCTGGACGAGAGAGGACGGCATCGCGCTGCTCGATGGACATCTCGACCGGCTCGCGCAGAGCGCGGCGTACTTCGACCGCAAACTGAACATAGACGACGTGCGATCAGCGATCGAAACCACATTGGCGACGGCAGGGGACGACGGACTGCGACTCCGCGTACTCGTCGATCGATGGGGAAACGTTCGCGTCGAAACCTCGGCCTTGCCTCTGCCCGCGAGAGACTTCCGCGTTCGTCTCGCTCCGCGTCCCGTCGATTCGAACGACGTTTTTCTCTATCACAAGACGACGCATCGCGACGTCTACGTCGAGGCGACCAGCGGCGTCGATGACTGTGACGACGTCCTGCTATGGAACGAAGACGGCTACATCACGGAGACGACGATCACGAATGTGTTCGTCAGACGTGATGGAAAACTCATCACGCCGCCTGTGAGTTGCGGACTACTCGGCGGGGTCATGCGCGCCCACCTCCTGAACTCCAGGGAGGCCGAAGAAGGACTGATCCACAAGAATTGCATCAAGCCCGGTGACTCACTGCTGTTGGCGAACGCAGTGCGCGGGCAATTTGCGGCACGCGTCGTCGCGTAGGAAGCCTACCGCAGTGCGATCGTCACGCCGTCGCGCTCGTTGTCCCAAACGATGCTCATGATCTTCCAGCCACCATCCGTTCGAATCAGGTTGAAGAAATTGACGCCGCGTCCCGAACGTTGCTCATGGCCGTCATCGAAAACGTACTCGTAAATGCTCGCGATACGCGCGACGTTGCCGACGATGTCCACCGTCTGCGAAACCTCCCGCTCGGAGAACGACTTGCCGGCGAGGAGAGTATTCGCATTCTCGATGTACTCATCGAAAGACATGACGGTGGCGAAATCTTCGCCGTGGGCGTCGACACCGGTTCGAACAAGCGTCGCCCGCGGATGGTAGAGCTCGCGAATCGACTCCCAGTCGCGCTCATTTGCCGGCGCGGATACGACCCGGTACAGCCGACTGGTCATGCGACGAAAATCACGCTCGAGTTTTGACATACAGGAACGGCCTTCAGGAATCCGGCGACGACTATCTCATGCAATCAATCGCATGCCGAGCCTCACGCCAGATGGGACCTGAGACCGTGGTTTCCGACCAGCGACGGGGTCGGAACACGAAAAGGACTCAAAACGACGAAAACGGGGCGGGAAACTGTGATCGAGTCATCTGTTTGTTTTCCATAACCTGTTGCATACTCAAAAACAATCAATCACTTACGAAAACAAGGAACGGATCGACATGCCCAAGGAACTCGAACAGTTTGCCGGCAACGCCCCCTTTTCGATTACGGAGTTGCTGATCAATCTCGGCATTGGACTGGTTCTTGCGCTGATCGTGCGCTGGCATTTCCTCCGTTTTGGCTCAACACTTTCAAACAGGGACGAGCTCGGCGGCGTACTGCCGTTCATCTTGCTGACAACCGTCCTGATTATATCGGTCGTGAAATCTTCGCTCGCGCTGTCCCTTGGACTTGTCGGTGCCCTCTCCATCGTTCGTTTTCGAACCCCAATTAAGGAGCCCGAAGAACTCGCCTACCTGTTTATTGCGATTGCGATCGGCCTCGGCCTAGGCGCGAACCAGGTGCTCGCAACCGTGTCGGCCAGTCTGTTTATTCTCCTCGTCATGACCGGCGTGAAGCAGTACTCGGGCAAGTCCAAAGGCACGAACCTGTATTTGTCGGTGAGTGTCAGCGGCGACGCAGACGGCGGCGGCCGCACGAACAAGCTCACGGAGCTGGTCTCGAAACATGTCCGCTCGACCGACATTCGGCGTCTCGACGAGCGCGCTGACGGCATCGACGTGACCTATCTCATTGATATCGCGTCGACGAATTCGCTGTCTGAGCTGTCCGACGCGCTACGCGAGCAGTACCCCGACGCAAGCCTGACCTTCCTCGACCAGAATGGAATGCCGGGAATCTAGCCGAGCATGAAATACATTCCAGCAACAGAGGGCGCGGGCACCAAAAAGAGTCTGGGCCTCGGGAAAATTTTGATCGGAGGCCTCGGCGGGTTCCTGCTGCTTATGCTGGCCGTAATCCTGTCCCAACCCGAAGCATTGCTGCGCGCGACACAAAAAGTGGAGGCGCAGTGGGGCGGGGAGATATACGGCCACGACCGCAATCTCGCCGAAAAGTGGTCGGTAATGATCGGAGCCTATCTTCGCAACTCTGGAAACGAGAGCGCCGACGTCCCGAAACTTGTCATTGATGTTCCGTTCAAGGGCATGCGCAAGATTTTCCAGAAGCGGGAGCAGGCGCTGCAGGCAGGACACCTCGTACAGGGCGACGACGACTTCGTCAGCGGCAGCATTCGACTCGAAGGCGAAACAATTCCGATCAAGCTTCGCTTGAAAGGAGACTGGACCGACCACCTGCTGGGTAGAAAATGGTCGTTCCGCATCAGAACGAAAGACGGAGCCGAGGTGTTCGGCATGCGTCGCTTCTCGATTCAGAATCCGAACACTCGCGGTTACCAGGGCGAGCCAATGTTCTTCGCGTTGATGAACGAAGTCGGAATACTGGCGCCGCGCTACAAATTCGTCGATGTCACGATCAACGGCGAGCCTGTCGGGCTGATGGCAGTAGAAGAGTTTTTCGCCAAGGAACTGCTCGAGCACAATCGCCGCCGCGAAGGCGTCATCATTCGACTGGACGAATCGCTGGTCTGGCAGTCGCGCGATTCACTGGCGCGAGAAGTCGTTGGATTTTCCGGCGTGTACGACAATTATCGAAACGCCCGAATTGACGCAATCGGATCCTCGAAAGTCGCCGAATCACCGGTATTGTCCGAGCAGTACGAGGCTGCAGCCGGTCTCCTTCGTGGATTCATCGAGGGTCGCCTGGACGCCTCCGAGGTTTTCGACGTGACGCAGCTTGGCCGTTTTCTTGCGGTCTCAGACGCGATGGGCGCTTGGCACGCTGTTCGCTGGATGAACATGCGCTTCTACTACAATCCGATTACAGCCCGGCTCGAACCGATCGCCTACGATGCGACATTGCCGAAACGTTTTTCGGACGACTCGTCAATTCTCAACAACGAACCGATCGTCAGCCAGATGCTCAGCGACCCCGCCGTCTGGGGTGCCTACATCGAGGGTTTGAGCGGTCTCTATTCGCTGTCCGAGTCAAACCAGCTTCAGCAATACCTGCGTGATGTCGAAGACCAGCACTACGAAACCTTGAGGTCGGAATTTCGATTGCTGGGACGCTACCCGCTGGACTACCTGCAGCCGCGAATCGCTAGTCTCTACCAGCGTATGAGCGCTTCCAATCCGCAAGACATCAACAATCGATTCATCTTCGCGCAACACGAGATGCGGCTTTATCCGAAGCTCGCGCACTTCGATCTGAACCCGGAACGCACTGCGCTCTCCGTCGAGTCAGCGATTCCGTTTACGGTCGAATTCCTGGAGGCGCGTTGGGTGAATTCCTCCACCGGCGAACAAATTCCGGTTCTGTCGGACGAGCTACCCGCAGTGTTCGCACCGCGTGGTCTCGATACAGTCGGAGAGACGCGCAGCTTTGAACTCGAATCAGCACCGGAAGGGCCGGACTGGCGCTTCGAAACGGTCTCGTCGATCAAGGGCAGGCCGTGGAATATGCTGACTGTTGCGGGCACGCGAGTCGATCCGAAAGATCGCCCGATCATTCCCCGAAGAGACGTTGAGGCCCTGCTTGAAGAGCATCCGTTTGTCGAAGTCGATCAGTCTAATCGCCGCGTTCGCATCCCCGGTGGTACATGGAAGATTGACTCGAACCTTATCGTGCCGGACGGATTCGGTCTGGATATCGGCCAGGGGACGACGTTGCAATTTTCTCCACAGGCCACACTGGTCGTGCGCGGCGACGTGCAATGGCTCGGCACGGAGGACAATCCGATCGAGCTCGTTGCTGCTGACGATCGCTGGCCCGGTCTTGCGGTCATGAATGCGAGTACACGCTCCAGCCTCGAGCATGTGAAAATCAGCAGCACCTCCGGAGTCGGTCTCAGCGGTTGGCGCCTGACCGGTGGCGTCAATTTCTATGCAAGTGACGTGGATCTCGCGCACTGCGAATTCCGCAGCAGCTTTGGCGAAGATGCGCTCAATATCATCAACTCGAATTTTGAAATTCGAGACAGTCTTATCGACGGGACCGCCTCAGACGCCTTCGATTCAGATTTTTCAGATGGCAAGGTCTTCGCGAGCACGTTTCGAAATATCGGCACCGCAGGCGGCGGTGACGCAATCGATGTCAGCGGGAGCCGGATTGAGGTTTCAAACGTGGAGTTTGAGGACGTATCCGACAAGGCGCTTTCGATTGGTGAACGAAGCAACATGCTCGCAAGCCAGGTCACGATTCAACGGGCGGGTACGGGTGCCGCTTCGAAGGACGGTTCGACACTCGAATTGAAAGACTCGTTGATCAAGGACGCATCATTCGCAGCGATCACTGCCTACATCAAGAAACCTGAGTTCGGCACTGCGGCGGTCGAGGCAACCGACGTGCGAGTCGAGAACGTCGACGATGTTGTTCTCGCGCAGACGGGAAGCCGGGTCGTCGTCGATGGACGGGCGGTTCCTACCCAGGACATCGACGTGGACGCACTCTACGAAACGATCATGCGGAAAGGCCTGCAATGAGCGAGCTCGCAATAGCAGAATCTGCTGCGACGGGCGGCGACGAGCTACGCCACGAAGTGAAGTTCGCGACGTATGCAAAAGACTATGCGCACGTTCGAAGTTGGCTCAATCTGCAGGCCGAATGTTTTACGTCGTCGTATGCACCGCGGCACGTCAGCAACCTCTATTTCGACACGTTCGACTTTCATGCCTACCAGGAAAATCTGGCCGGCGTCAGCAACCGTACGAAGGTTCGTCTGCGGTGGTACGGCGATGATGAACTGCCTGACGCCGCGACACTCGAGGTGAAACGGAAAAAGAACAAGCTGGGCTGGAAACTCCGGTTT
Organism: uncultured Gammaproteobacteria bacterium; assembly: GCA_963922215.1. Taxonomy (GTDB): domain Bacteria; phylum Pseudomonadota; class Gammaproteobacteria; order Steroidobacterales; family Woeseiaceae; genus UBA1847. The sequence goes on from CAWUHY010000026.1 coordinate 17,708, forward strand.
CCTCTTGACGGTCTGTCCATCACAGATGACACACCGTGGTCGCGGATTGACCAGAAGTTCAGACAGCAGTTGTCCCAGGACGCCCTGTTCTGGATTCAGCAAAACCCGCTGCCGGCGATTCTGAATCGCTACCGACGCGAGTACTTTGTGAGCAGGGATGGCAGCATACGAGCGACGATTGACACACAACAGATCGCGTACGACCAGCGCTACCATCGCACCCCGAACATCACGCGGCAGGCGATCGCCCAGGACTTGCTCGTCATCGAGTTCAAATTCCGGCCTGAGGATTTCACGAAAGCATCGAGACTGCTGAGCACCGTTCCACTGCGGATCGGACGACATTCGAAGTTTATGAATGCCATGCGATCCGTAGGCTTTGTTCGTTAGAGCACGAACAGTCTATTCACGATGCGCGCACTAACGCCTTACACGCTTCCTGGCGTTCTTTTACTGCTGACGGCTTGCAGCGAGGAGCCGACAGGGTCTGATGCAAAGCAACTTCAGACGGAGGCCGGCACCGGCGCCGTACACGAGCCACTTCCGGACTGCGTTGCGCGGAGCGAGGTCGCCCGTGATTCCGGCGAAGGCTACAGCTTCTTCGTTGCCGGCCACGTCTACGGTTCTCCGAATGCGCCGCAACTCGGAATGTATCCGCCGTTCGTCGAGGTCTTGCAAAGCTTCGACCAACAAAATCAATTTGACTTCGGATTTCTCGCCGGCGACGTCGTCTACCAATCAACACCCGACGCTTGGGATGTCGTGCAAGACGAGCTCAACGAGTTGTCCGTCGATATTTATATCGCGCCCGGCAACCACGACCGCGGCGACGAGTTTAGTCGTCGTTTCCCGAACCGGTATGCGAAGTTTCGCCAGGGAGGCGATCTGTTTCTGGTTCTCGACACGGATGGCTGGGGCGCTGATGACGAACAACTCGCGTTCGTGCGCGACGCACTGTCGGACGACGACCAACCACGCAACGTCTTCGTCGTGTCACACGAAGTCGTCTGGTGGTCGCCAAACAACCGGTTTAGCGAGATCCGCCTGAATGCCCGCTCGAATTATCCGGGCACGAGCAATTTCTGGAGCGACCTCGCGCCGCTGTTTCTGGAACATCCGGGTCAGGTTGCGCTCTTTGCCGGTGACGTCGGCGCGTTCCCGCATGTTACGCAGATCAGCATCGAGCAGCATTGCAATCTTCTACTTGTCGCGACGGGCATGGGCGGCGGCGAGTCCGACAACTTCGTGGTCGTCGACGTCGACACCGACGGAAGTTTCAGACTGAATATTGTCGAGCTCACCGACGAGTGACCACCGGCTCAATGCCGGGTGTAAACACGATAGTCCCAGGGCGCTAAAGTCAGTTCGAAGTCGTCATCGACGACGGTTTCGGTGTCGTTGAAATAGTCTATGTACTGCCCCTCGAACGGAGCATCCGAGAAGCGCACCGTCTGCTCCTGGTCACTGAAATTGATCGCAACGAAGATCTTGTGCTCATCGTTTTCGCGCACGAAGCTGAATACGTCGTCCGGTCGCGTGTTCCAGGCGCGGATCATCGTGGCGCCATACTTCCCGTTCCAGAGTGTGGTGTTCGCCTTCTTGAGCGCGAAAAGCTCCCGGTAGAGCTCACCGATGGGATGCGGCTGCCATTCGATCGGATCTTTCTCGAAAAACTCGAGCCTCTTGCGATTGCCGGCTTCCTGCCCGTTGTAGATCAGCGGCAGACCGTCGCCGGTCACGGATAAAACAATCGCCGCTTCAAGCCCGTCACCGAACGCCTCGAACTGCGTTGCGTCCCAGGTATTCGCGTCGTGGTTGCTGATGTAGGTCATGCGGTACGCGTCTTCCGGGTATGCGCTCTCGCGCCAGGAGTAGTACACGAACAGCTTGCTGAGACCTGCATGACCGTTTACCACATCCTTGACCGCTTCGTGCCAGCTCCAAGCGTAAGTCATGTCGAAGGCTTCGGCATGCAGATCGCGTGACTCCCATTCCGCCAGCATGAAGACCGGCTTGATCGCATCGAGCTCTTTGCGCACGTTGTTCCAGAAATCGATCGGGACCATCCCGGCGACGTCGCAACGGTAGCCGTCGATGTTTGCCTCGCGAACCCAGAACTTCAGAGCCTCGGTCATGTACTCACGGACTTCGGGCTTGCTGTAGTCCAGATCGATGATGTCGGACCAGTCCCACCACGGTGTCGGACGGAAGTCGCCATCCCAGTCGCGGTCGTACCAGTCCGGATGGTCGGCGCGCAGCGGGTTATCCCATGCGGTGTGATTCGCGACCCAGTCGAGGATGACGTACATGTCCTGCGCGTGGGCGGCGTCGACGAAACGCTTGAAGTCCTCGAACGTTCCGAACTCGGGATTCACGCCGTAGTAGTCCTTTACGGCGTAGGGGCTGCCCAACGTGCCCTTGCGGTTTTCCTCACCGATCGGGTGAATCGGCATCAACCAGATGATGTCGACGCCCAGTGCCTTCAGGCGCGGCAACTGCTCTTGTGCCGCGGCAAACGTGCCCTCTTCCGAAAACTGTCGCGTATTGAGCTGGTAGATAACCGCGTCGCGCGACCATTCAGGGTGCTCGATTTTGATGTAGGGCTCTGGCTGATATGAATCAGCGGTTGTGGCGGTGTCCGCGGAATCGCATGCGGTGATGCTCGCCATCGCAACCAGAACGGCTGCAATCAGAATAGCCTGCTTGTTCATGCCCCTCCCCCTCGGTGCATTAAATCAAGCTATATCATGCGCGCTCACGAGGCTTCGATAAAGTGCCTCGTCTCTTCAAGAGTCGGCGGAGAGCAGCCCGCTCGGGTGACGTTAATGGCTGCAGCAGCACAGGCCAGTTCAAGCGCCTCGGCGAGACGATCGAGGCGCCAGACCGGCCTGTTTCCGTCGAGCGTGTCGAGGCGCAGAAGCGCGGCAAGAAAAGTCGCA
>CAWUHY010000027.1:0-20424 GCA_963922215.1 uncultured Gammaproteobacteria bacterium
TGCTGGAAATGCCAGATCACGGCGCGGGACAATACAACGCTTTCAACGTTCTTCCCCATGCGTACGAGCTTGTCGATATCGGTGTTGTGCTCGATGCGCTGCACGTCCTGTTCGATGATCGGCCCCTCGTCCAGCTCGCTCGTGACGTAGTGTGCCGTCGCGCCAGTCACCTTGACGCCGCGATCGAATGCCTGGTGATACGGACGGGCGCCTTTGAAGCTCGGCAGAAACGAGTGATGGATATTGATCGCACGCCCGGCGATTTTCCTGCACATGTCGTCGGACAGGATCTGCATGTAGCGTGCAAGCACGAGCAAGTCGACGTCGAGCTCGTCCATGATCTTCAGAATCTCTGCTTCCTGGCTGGTCTTGTTGTCGGCGCTCACAGGCAGGTGGAAGAAGGGGAGTCCGTACCACTCGACTTTCTTGGCATAGTCCGGGTGATTCGACACCACGCCGACGATCTCTCCGGGGAACACATCTTCATGCCAGCGGTATAGCAAATCGTTGAGACAGTGGCCGAACTTCGACACGGCAATCAGGATGCGTGGTTTTTCATGCGCGTCGACGAGCTTCCAGTCCATCTCGAACTCAGCCGCGATTGGCTCAAACGAGGAACGTACCGCCTCGAGGTCCGGTAAGGGTTGCGCTGCGTCGCCGGCGGCAACTTCCCAGCGCGCAAAAAATCGTTGCTCCGCGACATCCGTGTACTGTGCAGCTTCGACGATCGACCCGCCGAGTTGATAGATATAGTCAGAGATCCGACGGACGATGCCCGTTGTTTCAGGGCAACCGATTGTGAGGATGAAGCGCTCGAGGCTCAATGCGTTCTCCAGAACTACAGCATCGTGACTTCGTTAGGCGGTAATACGATGCCTTTATCAAGTTCGGGAAATAGTTCCTGTAGCATCTCAGGGTACTTTCGCAGTCCGGCGCCTTCGATGAATTTCCATTCGTTCTTGTTCGAGCGATCGCGGATGGCGATCATGAACGTCTTACTCCTGACCTGCTGGCCCAGTATCTCGAACAGAGTCGTATTCGGCACAAAACAGATTTCCTCTTCGCCCGCGGCATGAACTTCCGTGGGCTCGCCGACTTCGAGGGAGAGAACCTCCATGCCACTGGATCGGACCAACTCAACTGCCTCGCGTAGCGCTGGCACCACGACGTCCCGTCCTCCGCCCCATTCGAATGCGGCCTCGTGGGTCGAATCAATCAAGGGTTCGACGTTTCCGCTCACAAAAACGTCCATCAGCGTTTCGACTTCCTGCCGCAGCGCTTCGGATTCCGCCTCCGACAGTGAGTCCGCAAATGCAGTCGCCGAGCAAGCGACAAGCCACATCGCGGCGACCAGGTTCCGGTACTTGTTCATCTGCTGTTCCTCCGGCTGTCGACTGGGCAATCATCCAGCGAGCCAACGAAGGTCGATCATACATTGACACAAGTCGCTGCTGTGAGTGACCTCTAAGCAGATCCGGAATTCAATCGCCTGTGTGCCGCATACCAGAGCACCGCTGCAGCCACGACGCCGGCGCCAATCAGCAACGCGAGCGGCTGCATAAAGAAGAGCAATCCAATGCACGCTGTTGCTCCGATTGTTGCCACCAGCCGCGCGGCAGGCACGCGGAAAGGTGCGCCGTAGTCCGGCAGCGGGGAGAAGCGCTGGCGCAGCAATGCGGCACAAATCAGCGCGTAGATGACGAGGTGAAGCGCGGACGAGACTTCAGCGAGCAGTCTAAGGCTGCCGACGAACGTTAATGCGGCAACCGCGATACCGACGATGACAATCGCTAACACCGGTGAGCCGAAACGTTCGCTCACACGAGCAACCCGCGGCGGGAGCAGTTCGTCCTGCCCGAGCGCGAAAAGCGTGCGGGAGGAACTCAAGATCGAAGCATTTGCACTCGACAGCGTTGCAAGCAGGCCCGCAAACAAGACGAGCGTCCCGCCCATTCCGCCAAACAAACGACGGCCGAGTTCGATGATCGATTCGCTGCCGGTTTCCTTTAGATCGTCAGCGGAAATCACGTAGGTCGTGACGTACATCGTGACGACATACATCACGGAAACGAGAACGACGCTTCCGATAAGCGCGAGCGGCAGCGTTCGCGCCGGCCGGATGACTTCGCCTGCGACTGTCGAGATCTGCACGAAACCGAGATACGACGTAAAAACAAACGCAGCGGTCGTGAAAATCGGCATCGTCCCGAACGGCGCGAATTCCGGCGACGGTAGCGGTTCGCCGCTCACGCCCGTGGCGCGTAAGACACCGGCACAGAGGAGGACGAGGAGCAGGGCGGACAGCACGACGACGATCAAAGATTGCAGTCGTCCCGCTTCGCCGCTGCCGATGACGTTGACGAGTGTCAGAACCAGTGCGGCGCCGACCGCCAGCAAGATCGTCATAACTGCGGCAGATGATCCGGCACCACCGAAGAGGTTCAGCGCGTAGTCTGCGAAGGCGACGAGATAGAATGCACTCGCGAAAATTAGCCCCACGGACTGGCTCAGTCCGACGAGGAAGCCCGCAAACCTGCCGAAGCTTCGGCTGACATGAAAGTACGCGCCGCCGCTGCGCGGCATCGCCGTCGCGAGCTCCGCTGTACAGAGCGCGACGAGCAGGGCAATGACGCCGCCGATCGCGAACGACAGCATCCCGGCCGGTCCGGCCTCGTTCGCAGCAAGACCAGGGAAAACAAAAATGCCTGCGCCGAGCATTGTCCCGACGCCAACGGACAACGCGGCCGGCAGGCCGAGCGTTCGATTCAGGCGGTTTTCCGGAGAGTCGTCCGACATGCGTCGCGTTCGTTAGAGCAGATCGCGATTATGGGGCTGGGCGATTCCCGTTGACAGCTCAAAGACGACACGCTTACAACTCGAAACGTTCGCGTCTGCCTAGTCGCCGTCGGTCTCTCTACCCAGCTGCACGAGTTCTTCTGCCTGCGCCTCGTCGATCGCGTAGATCCTGTCGATTCGACAGCCGCGAATTGTGTCGAATCTTGAGCGAATGATATTGCTGTCCCGCCGGATGTCAGGCGGAATGCGGGTATCGTCGAGCAACTCGTAACAACGTCGGCGAAACTCGACCAGGAAATTGTCGTCGCGCGTTTCGAAGACGATAAACTCTTCGTTGATAACCTTATAGTCGGCTTGGCCGATCATTGACGTTCGAATTCGGTCGACCTCTTCGAGTTCCGCGACTGCAATGTAGTCGCGTACCGCTTGGCTTTCCGGGCGGGGTTGTGCTGGCGCGCAGGCGTACAGGAATGCAGCGAGCACGATTAAAGTCGCGAGTCTCGCGTACTGCGAATTGTGCATGTCCGATCACTCCTTTTGAGATGCTGGTGACGACTTTGTATGCAGTCTCTCATGCAAGCACGACGCTTTCGACCTCAACGAACGGCGATTCCGTGTGAGCGAGACTTGCCGTCGACCGCGGGCTTAGAGTCTTGCTTCAAGCTCCGCCAGTTTCCTGAACTGCGCCTTGAGCGAATCTGGATACTTGCCGTCCGCAAAGCCTTCGTGAACGGGCTGCAGGAAGCGAATTTTCGTCTGAATCATGTGAATGTTTTCGGGAACAGCTGCGTAAGTGTCCGGGTACGCGCGCCGCTCTCGTTTCACTCGACGCTCAAGCTTGCGTTCGATGTCGCGGAATTCTGACTCGCCAATGCCGAGATCGTCGAGATACTCGCGAATGTAGCGGTCGAGCGCCGCGTCGATCTCGTTGATCGTCGCATCGATCTCGGCAATCAGGGCGACATCGATCGGTTTCTCGACGGCGGCTTCGTCAGCCGCAGCATTGGCCGGTTCTGCGGCGGGTTCCGCGGCTGCTTCGATTGGGTCCGTTTGCTCGAGCTCGACAGGCGGCGCCCCGGTAGCTTCGGCGACCACGGTAGATCCTGGCGAGGGCAACGGTTTTGGTGGCGGCGCCCCAGGAGTATCTGCCAGGTAAGTCGCGACGTGCAGCGGGGGGTTGAGTTGGTACAACGGCGATGGTCCTTGCTCGGTCCGGAATTCGCGCGGCGTGAAAGGCCTGTCGCAGTCCTCGAGCAGTATCTCGCGCGTATACACGTGATCACCGAGGTGATAGGCATCGACGCGCCACCGGCCGTTCACCCGTCTCTTGCTGTTCAGCGACAGCGTAGACCAATAGATGGGCTGATTGTTGTAACGGTACTTGAGAAAGCTGTCGCCCAACGGCTTTTCATAGACGCTCTTCTGCGGTTTCCCGGCGGCAATACCTTTGTGCGACCAGTCGAAACGCAACGGACGAAGTGGCCGGTCGGAGCGACCCTCGAAATCAACCGTCAGGATGACTCCGATCGAGCGGGTCTGCGCGCACTCGACGCGCACCGGCTTGATCGCAGGATCGCGGTAGCGGGGCGTATACAACTGCTCGCCATTGCCGAGTGCGCTGACAATGTCGCGCCAGCCGATACCGTCGTCGATCGGCTCGATCGCCCAGACGTAGATCGCGATTGGCACGCCGCGGAGGCTGGTCTCCTGATCTGCTCGACCTTCAGACGTGAGGCCAAGAAAAAGAAAGCAGGCGAGATAAACGAGCGGCTGATTGCTTTTCATATCGGCAACAGCATAGCAAACGGGTATGACGGCCTCGTTTCGGCGAGGCGCGCTGCGTGCTTTTCGGATTGGCAAACATGGCCGTCATCGGCACGGAATTGGAAGGCCGTCCGTACTAACCGCGTAAATATTCGCATCGCCGGCGCTGGGATCGTCTGTCGATCGGTCGCTGACGAAAAACAGTGTTTTGCCGTCTGATGACAGGTAAGGCCCGCCGTCGCCTGATTCGCTGTTGACGGACCCTAGTGCGACGGCGTCGGTCCAGCCCGAGTCTTCGCGGCAGGCGTAATAGAGGTCGGTATCGCCGCCGGGTTCACTCGCTCCTTCCATGACCAGGGTGTTGGTATCGGAGGAAAGCGAAAAATAAGACACGAAGGTTCTTCGAGACGGGTCAGGGAATTCGCTTGCAGGAACCGCGTCGTCGAAGCCCGGACCGACTGCAAGGAAATGCTCGCCGCCGCGGTACGGCTTCCTGAACGAGTAGAAATACAATTGCCCTTTCGCATCTAACACCGGACCGAATTCATCGCGGCCGGCCACGGGCTCTGCGCTGGCATTGAGGGATGCGCCTTTGACGAGCCGGGGCTCCGACCAATCGTCGCCGATTCTTTCGGTAATCCATATATTGATGGAACGCTCGGCAACCCTGTCGTCCGGGCGACGCGAGTCGAACACAAGGCGTTGGCCGTCCGGCGATAGCGAGGGCCCGGCATCGCGGTATTTGCCGGAGAAGGGCAGCACAGCCGGTTCTGAGAACTCGCCGTTCCGATAGCTTGACTGGTAAAGCGTGTAGTCAAACTCGCCCGGCGTGCGACGCATGAAGATCAGCTGCTGTCGACCGACATCCCAGGTCGGGCTGTATTCACCGAGCTCGCCCGAGATTGATCCGGGCGCTATCAATTGCGGTTTTGCACTCGCGGTGAAGGTGTCTGCCGCGACAGTATCGATGAGCGACAGGATCGCGAGAGGAAGAAGGATCGTATTCAGAAGTCGCATGTTGATTGCCTGCTTTGCTCATTCACTATCCTGTATTCGGACGGCTGCGGAAATCGGATGCAAAGGCGTCAGGCCTCTTTCGCTGATTTTTGAGTCTCTGTCGCAAAAGAGTGCCGGTCCCCGACAGATCTGCTGACTTATTTTTTCTGCTTGTACTTTTCCCCCAGCGCGACAGCGCTTCATTTAGTCCGGCGGTAACGAATGGGTGAGTAGATAGGTAATGACGAGGTCTTCCGTCAAAGTCCGGTGCGTCCTATACGTGCCTTCACCATGCAATCCAAGCTCAGCGCGAAAGGCTCTGTCGGACAATAGAGTAGCTACGTAGAGCGAGTTCGGATCTCCCGGCACAAGACCCTTCAAAGTCCAACTGGCGTCATCACCACCTATGACTGGAATAGTTTTGTCAACAGAAATAACGATAGGTTCTCTGTCAGGCAACGGAAGCGAGAACGTATCGATACGGCCGGCTCGAATGTCGGCCATCAGTAAGTAGTCGACTTTATGGAAACTGTAGTTGTCTTTCACAAGTTCCCGAATCTCGAGGAAATCGAGAAAGTTGTCTGTCCAGGCTTCTGCGAGCGCGATCTCCGCATCAGACGCAGTTATCAGGAGCGGCGGCGCCTTAATTGCTTCGGAGTCTGGAGCTATATCCTGAGAACTGGCATTAAGCCCTGCCGAGACCGAATAGGCGCTTGAGAGGCCCGGGTCGACTTCTACATCTTCCGATTGCCGAACGATGTAAGGAAACGTTTTCCAAGCGAAGACTTCGGCTAAAGTGATGAATAGAAAAAACGCACCAAATCGGTATTTCTTTCTCATACGAGCAAGGTGTGCAACTCCAGCGATCAAAAGTCAAGAAAGCTCGCCACGAGCGATTCCTTGCTTGCGGTCCAGGCGCTCTGCGGGATCCGATGAGAAAACACTGGGCTTTCTGAGTGAGACTGTGATGTGGACGCATTGTTGGCAGCAATTGCGCAAACCTGATCCGTTCTTCTATTCGGTTGGGTTGTTGTTAGACTCAGCGGATTGGAGGCACGCCCTGACGCACATAGGTGTTTTGGGTCACGCTAGAATTTCAATTGATCAGATGCTCTGAAGGAATAATGTCTTCCAAGTCCGTACTTTTTGTCTGCATGGGCAACATCTGTCGCTCCCCGACGGCGGAGGGCGTCTTTCGGCATCATGTTGAACAAGCTGGCCTCGCCGAATCGATCATTGTCGACTCGGCCGGGACGCATGCCTATCACGTCGGCGATCCTCCGGACCGACGATCGCAGGCAGCGGCCGAGCGTCGCGGAATCTCGCTTGCCGGTATTCGGGCAAGACGCGTGGAGACCGACGACTTTGAGAACTTTGACCTGGTGCTCGCCATGGACGAGGACAATCTCGCCCGTCTGCATGCGGAGGCCGACGCCTCATTGCATTCTCGAATTCGACTGTTTCTGGACTACGGAAGCGGGCCGGAACGCGAAGTACCCGACCCGTACTACGGCGGCGCAAGCGGATTTGAGCGCGTCCTCGATCTGATCGAGGACGCGTCAAAGGGTCTTTTGAAATCTCTGAAAGACTAAGCTAGTCGGAATTCGCCGGAGCGTCTCCGCTTTTCTTCGCATCGCTCTGCGCAGGTTCCCACGGCAGCAGGCGACCTTCGGGTTTATCTTCCGCCTTTTTCGGCTTCGGAGCGTCCGCATTCGCTTCGTCCCGCTTCGCTGCGTTCGAGTCGGACTTCGGCGCAGCATCCGCATGCTGCGGCTTCGGTGCAGGTTTCGGTTCGCCTGATTCGCTTTTCGGCGCGTCAGCCTGTTTCGACGGCTGAGCAGGCTTCGCTCCGTCGGCACCGTTGTTCGCGGGAACGGTCTTCTGCTCGGGAGACGGACTTGCGTCAGTCTTCGTCGCTTCTGCCGGTGCAGCGGCCTGCGGCTTGTCCTGCTTCTTCGGCTTCGGTTCGGCTGCTGCGCCGTTGCCTGCCTGACTTTCGGACGGAGCGGCATCCTTCCCGTTCGCAGCGTCTTTCTTCGGGCTGCGCTTGCGCGACGGTTGTTTCTTGCGAGCCGGTTCCGGCTGGCCGCCGTTCTCGCCCGCCTGCTGGTCGGCCTGAGCTTCTGCGCGCTTCTTGTCCGCCGCGCGTTCCGCGTCGGTGCGCGCCTTCGGCGGCCCGGAGTTGTCCTTGCCCGCCTGCTGGGAGTTGTCCTGGCCGTTCGCCTGCGCATCCTGCTGCTTGTCGCCTTCCTGACGCCGACGACGTCCACCCCGGCTGCGACGATTGCGTTTGGGCTTCGGCTTGTCCTGGGCATCATCGCCCTTGGCCTGTTTGCCGTCAGCTCCCTGCTGGTTGTTCTGCTGCTTGTTCGCTGCCTCGCGTTTTTCGCCACCGCGAGTCTTCTTGCGTCGCGTCCGTTTCTTCCGTGTGCCGCCGTCGTTGCGATTTGAACTCGCATCCTGTTCGCCACGCTTCTTCGTTTTGCGCTTGCTGGCTTTCTTTTTCGCCGGCTTTTTCTTGGCAGCCTTGACCGCTTCTTCGCCTTCCTTGTCGCCGTCGGCGAAGATGGAGAACAGGCGAGACCAGAATCCGGGATCCTTCTTCAGGGTCTGCTCGGTTTCTTTGCGTGACGGTGCAGGCCCTTTCGGGACAATCTTGCCGACTGCGGCTTTCTCCTGCGGCTTGCGCTCTTCCATCGACACCGGGACTTCAGGCTCAGCCGACTCGTCGACCAGTTCGTAGCTCGCACCCGTGTTTTCGGGGAGGTCCGTCTGGTCGTCGCGGACGCGACGAATGTCGTAATGAGGAGTTTCCAGCGCAGCATTCGCGATGAGAACGATGTGCGTGCCGTGTTCTGTTTCGAGGCTCTGGACCCAGTCGCGCTTTTCGTTCAGCAGGTAGGTCGCGACTTCGATCGGAAGCTGTGCGATCACTTTGGACGTGCGCTCTTTCCTCGCTTCCTCACCCATGATGCGCAATATCGCGAGCGCCATGGACTCGACCGAGCGAATCGTGCCGATGCCGGAGCAGCGCGGGCAGGTGTGATAGGAGGATTCGCCGAGCGAAGGACGCAGGCGCTGGCGGGACATCTCCAGGAGCCCGAAACGCGAGATCTTGCCAATCTGGACGCGTGCCCGGTCCTGGCGAACGGCCTCGCGCAACTTGTTTTCAACAGCGCGCTGGTTTTTCTGCGGGCCCATGTCGATAAAGTCGATCACGATCAGGCCGCCGAGGTCGCGCAGTCTCAGCTGCCTGGCAATTTCTTCGGCGGCCTCGAGGTTTGTGTTCAGCGCCGTTGCCTCGATGTCGCCGCCTTTCGTCGCGCGAGCCGAGTTGATGTCGATCGAGACGAGCGCTTCCGTGTGGTCGATCACGATGCTGCCGCCGGACGGCAGATTTACGTCGTGCGCGAAGGCCGACTCGATTTGCGATTCGATCTGGTAGCGCGTGAACAGCGTCACTGGATCGGTGTAGTACTTCAGTTTCTTGAGGTTGTGCGGCATGACCTGCTGCACGAATTCTTTTGCTTCCTCGTAGGTCGCTTCGTCGTCGATCAGGATCTCACCGATGTCGTTGGTGAGATAGTCGCGCAGGGCGCGGACGACTGCGTTGCTTTCGCGGTAAATCAGAAACGGGGAAGGGCGTTCGAGGACGACGTTCAGAATGGCCTGCCAGACGGCGAGGAGGTTCTGCAGGTCCCAGTCGAGTTCCTCGGCGCTGCGGTCGATACCAGCGGTGCGGAGAATAACGCTCATGCCTTCCGGTATTTCGACGCCCTTCATTGATTCGCGAGCCGCGTCGCGGTCGCCGCCGACGATGCGTCGGGAAACGCCACCGGAGTTGGCCTTGTTCGGTTTCAGAACGATGAAGCGACCCGCAAGGCTGACGAAGGTTGTCAGTGCGGCGCCCTTGTTGCCGCGCTCTTCCTTATCGATCTGGACGACAATGTCCTGGCCTTCTTTCAGGACGTCCTTGATGCTCGGCTTGCCCCCGTTCTTGGGATCCTTGACGAAGTACTCGGCGGAGATTTCTTTCAGAGGCAAAAAGCCGTGCCGTTCTGCGCCGTAGTCGACGAATGCGGCTTCGAGGCTGGGCTCGATCCGGGTGATCTTGCCCTTGTAGATATTGGCTTTTTTACGTTCGGAGGACGGGCCTTCGATGTTGAGGTCGTAGAGGCGTTGGCCATCGACCATCGCCATGCGCAACTCTTCTTCCTGAGTCGCGTTGATTAGCATTCTTTTCATAGTGCCCTACAAAGAGTGTGTTGGGCAGCGGAGCGGAGTGAGCAGGCAGGGGAAAAGGTACCGGGTACGGCCGACGATAGGCAGTCCGGTTTTTCAGGATTGTGTTTGGAACAATGCCCCGCAGACTGTGCAGGGCAATCAACAAAACTGTCATGAATTTCCCGCGGTTAGACCGCATCGGCTCGCAAGACTGGCTCGCTGCCATTGAAATCTGGTCTCGCCCGTGGCGGGACCCGTGTAAAATCATTGGTGGTTGATGGCAGTACGCGTACGTGGCATCGAACCACTGCTGCTTCATTAAGGTCCCATGGGTCCCGGTCGAAGCGGCGCCTAATATAGCACACCCGAACCCCCCATCAAGTTATTGATCATGCAAGAAAAGTCGTCATCAAGCGGTGCGCCATCCCGCGTCCGGGTCCGCCACGTGACAATCGATCGCGATCTGTCGGACCAGCGGATCGACAATTTCCTGCGGCGCGAGCTTCCGGGCGTCCCGAAAGGGCGAATTTACCGGATATTGCGCAAGGGCGAGGTGCGCGTGAACGGCGGCCGGGTGAAGGCGGAATATCGGCTCCAGGAAGGTGACGAAGTCCGGATTCCTCCGGTCCGCGTCAACCCGGAGGGCGCTCCGCCTCCGCAGCAGACCGCAGACTCGATGGCCGAACGCATATTGTTCGAGGACAAGAAGCTGCTGGTGGTCGACAAGCCGTCCGGCGTGGCGGTGCACGGCGGCAGCGGGATCAGCCACGGCGTGATCGAACTCCTGCGTCACGCGCGACCGGAGATTCGCGATCTGTCGCTGGTGCATCGACTCGACAGGGAGACCTCGGGCGTGCTCGTGCTCGCGAAGCGCCGCAGCGCGCTACGGGAGTTGCACGCCTTGTTCCGCGACGGCGTCGTCGAGAAAAACTACCTCGCGCTGGCCGCCGGCGACTGGCAGCTCGGCGACGTGATCGTGAACGCACCGCTCCTGGTCACGCATCGCAAGAATGGCGAGCGGCACGTGGTCGTCAGCGAAGACGGAAAACCCGCGGAGACTCGCATCCGGCTGTCTCGCCAACTCAGTCACGCAAGCCTGATTCAGTGCGCGCCGAAAACGGGGCGTACGCACCAGATTCGCGTGCATGCACAACATGCGGGCCATCCGCTGCTGGGTGACGAGCGCTACGGAGACGCCGAGGCGAATGCGAAAGCCAAAGCGCAGGGATTACCGCGCCTGTTTCTTCATGCACAGTCGATCGCGTTTCCGGACGGCAGTGGCAATGACCGGCACTTCACGTCGCCGCTCGCGGACGATCTCGAAGCCTATCTCCAGCGCGCCGGCTCAGCGCGCCAGCAGCAGGGCGAGAGGAGTCAGGGCAAAAGATAGCCGAGCGCGAGCAGGCGGTCGGCGACCCAGATCAACGGCAACCCGACCAGCGCCGTCGGATCGCTGGTTTCAACCGACTCGAACAGGACAACACCCGCACCTTCAATCTTGAAGCTGCCGGCACAGTCATAGGGTTCGTCCTTCTTCAGGTAGGCCTCGGCAAGGCGCCGGTCGAAGTGCCGGAACCGGACCGTTGTGCGGTCGGTGTATTCGTGGCGTGACCGACTTTGCGGATCAAGAATGCACGCCGCCGTCAGGAACTCGAGCGACTTGCCCGACATTCTCAAGAGCTGCTCGACAGCTTTCTGGTGTGTGCCCGGCTTGCCAAGACACTCGTCGCCGAGCACGGCGATCTGATCCGCCGCGATGATGAGTCCGTCCGGCGCGTTTGCTGAAATCGCTTCCGCTTTCTGGCGCGCGAGGGCGGGGGCCAGTTCCCGCGGACTTAAGCCGTCCGGATTCTCCTCGGCGACGCCGGGCGCGACCGCCTCGTAGTTGTCGAGAATGCGGTCCATGAGATCGCGTCGATAGGGCGAGGTCGAGGCCAGGAAAATATTCGGGGCGGACGGGTTTTGCATGAGGAAAATCAGTAAGTTGCCTTGGTCGCCGGAAATTCTAGCGGTTTTTGACAGATTGGGGTGAGAAACCGCATTTGTACTTTGACTTCGCCCGAATGCCTCCTTATCATGCGCGCGCGATGGGCAATCCTCTGATGATCCGGCGGGCACCCCGAGACTGGGTGAAAGCCACCCAAGCTATTGTTTTTGAAGAGCCTTTAGGTAACTTCGACAGGCTCACTGCGGCGCTTGCCACGGAGGATTCGTTGGCAAATGCCGGCGGGAACGCGGACAATGCGCGGCTGCCGTCCGTCAGCGGAGAGCTGAAGTTCAGTCGCAGCGCCGCGAGCGGTGAGGCTGCCGAGCTGGATGGTCACGCCGAGACGACGGTGCGATTGACCTGCCAGCGTTGCCTCGAACCGATGGACTGGCCGTTGCGGGCAGAGCTGTCGCTGCTACTCGCACCCGAGGGTGCGGTCGGCGAAACCGGTGATGAACGCGACATCTGGCTCATCGATGAGCCAAGCGTGTCGCCGGCAGAGATCGTCGACGAAGCGCTCGTCATGGCGCTGCCACTTGTGGCAAGACATGACAGTGAGACATGCGCGGTGTCGACCGGGGAGGACATTCCCGTCGAGGCCGAGACAACACGACCGTTTGCCGACCTGAAGGCGCAAATGGAAAACGATAACTAGCGTTCGGCAAGTCCGGACAAGACGGCAGGGTTGGTGACAGCGCTGCCGATGTGGAGAAAACAACATGGCTGTTCAAAAGAGTCGCAAGACACCGTCACGACGTGGCATGCGTCGCTCACACGACAAGCTCGGCAAGCCGGCAGTATCGGTCGATCCGACGTCTGGTGAAACGCACTTGCGTCACCGTGTCTCGCCGGACGGTTTCTACCGTGGCGAGCAGGTCGTCTTCAAGCCCGAAGTCGAAGTCGACGACGAGTAGTTCCCTCCCGCCTTTACGGATCAGTAAAGGCTCTCCTCTGTGGGAACGACGTTCACGATAGCGCTCGATGCGATGAGCGGCGATCTCGGTGCGGAGGTCGTCGTCCGCGCCGCTGCGCGCGCGCTCGATAACAACCGATCATTGGAGCTCATTCTCGTCGGCAACGAAAACGAGTTGTCTGCACTTGTCGGCAAGCACGTCCGCGATCGATCACGTGTCGCGATTCGCCACGCGAGTGAAGTCGTTGAAATGACCGACGCACCGGCGGATGCCGTACGTCGCAAGAAAGACTCATCAATGCGCGTCGCGATCAACCTGGTCAAATCCGGTGACGCGGCGGCCTGCGTAAGCGCCGGTAACACCGGGGCTCTGATGGCCACGGCGAAATTCGTCCTGAAGATGCTTGCCGGCATCGACCGTCCTGCAATCCTCGCGGAACTCCCGTCCGTCGGCGGTTCCGTACACATGCTCGATCTCGGCGCGAATACGGCCGCAACGACGGAGCAGCTGTTTCAGTTCGCCGTCATGGGTTCGATCGTCACGTCGGACATCGTCGGCATCAAGGCGCCGCGCGTCGCACTTCTGAATATTGGTGCAGAGGACGGGAAAGGGCACGACTCGATCCGGGACGCGGCCACGCGACTGGCGGACAGTTCACTGAACTACGTAGGCTTCATCGAAGGCAACGACATATTCAAAGGCAAGGCCGACGTCGTCGTGACGGACGGTTT
Source organism: uncultured Gammaproteobacteria bacterium (assembly GCA_963922215.1). Classification (GTDB taxonomy): domain Bacteria; phylum Pseudomonadota; class Gammaproteobacteria; order Steroidobacterales; family Woeseiaceae; genus UBA1847. Next base: position 13,413 of record CAWUHY010000027.1, read on the forward strand.
CACCGGCAACGTCGCGCTGAAAACGATGGAAGGCACCGCCGCCCTGGTGCGCGAATACTTAAAGCGCGCATTCACGCGCAACTGGCTTGCCAAGCTGCAGGCAGCGCTTGCGTACCCGGTGCTGAAACGACTCGCCGCAGACACTGACTCGCGCCGCTACAACGGTGCGACGCTGGTCGGACTTAATGGTATCGTAATCAAGAGCCACGGCAGTGCGGACGAAGTTGCGTTCCTGCATGCCATCGAAACAGCCGTGCTCGAAGTCGAAAACCAGGTTCCGCGACAGATCGGACGCCTGCTCGAGAAGGAAGCAGCATGACGTACAGCAGAATCGTCGGCACCGGCCGCTACTTACCAGAACGCATCCTGACCAACTTCGATCTCGAAAAGATGGTCGATACGAATGACGAATGGATCAGGACACGCACCGGAGTCGAACGCCGCCATGTCGTTCGTGACGACGAAACAACGTCCGACATGTGCGTCGAGGCTGCGAAGCAGGCGATGGAGTCGGCAGACGTCTCCCCGGAAGATATTGATCTGATCGTCATCGGAACGACCAGCCCGGACCTGATCTTCCCGAACGTTGCGACGCTCGTTCAACACCGTCTCGGCATTCCTGTCTGTCCCGCGTTTTCGCTGGAAGCTGCGTGCACCGGATTCATTTACGCGCTGACGACCGCCGACAAATTCATCAAGGCGGGCGGTGCGAAGTGCGCTCTCGTGATTGGCGCCGAGTGCATTACCAAGCTCATCGACTGGGAAGACCGGAACACCTGCGTCTTGTTCGGCGACGGTGCTGGCGCTGTCATCGTGAAACCCTCCGACAAGCCGGGCATCATGGCCTGTCATCTCGGCGCCGACGGACAGTTCCGCGATCTGCTGTACTACCCGGTCGGTCCGTCCAAGGATCTCGCCAAGGCGGGAACGAAAGAAGCCGGCATCATGATGACCGGCAACGAGGTGTTCAAAGTTGCCGTCAAGACGCTCGGCAATGTCGCGACCCACGCGCTCGAACAGGCCGGCGTGTCGCAGGACGAACTCGACTGGCTCGTTCCGCACCAGGCAAACATTCGCATCATCCAGGCCACAGCCAAGCGCCTGAACCTGCCGATGGAAAAAGTCATCGTCACGGTTCAGGACCACGGCAATACCTCGGCAGCCTCCGTCCCGCTCGCCCTGGACGTCGCCGTCCGCGACGGCCGCATCAAGAAAGGTCAACTCATCCTGATGGAAGCGTTTGGCGGGGGCTTTACCTGGGGCTCCATATTAATGCGTTTCTGAGCGAGGGCGCTTCCAGAACCTAGCGCAGTCGCGCCGCGCGTTTGTCCTTCGCCGCACGCTGATGCATGCGCTGGTGTAACTGCTGACGTTGCTTGTCAAGACGATCGCGACGCAGGGCCGGTTCCGTTTTCGGATTGTCAGCGTCAAAGGATTCACGAAACGCGCAAAACTCCTCGTAGGCTTCTCGGGCGTGTTCGAGTTCGCCTGCGACGAGTTCCACAACGATCACGTCGTCGAGGTAGCCGATGACCGGAACATCGTCGGGCAGAATGTCCTCCGGATCACCGAAGTAGACAAAGGCGGACAAGAGGTGCTCGCGATCGCCTGCGGGAAGCGCCCACTCTTCATCCAGCAACATCTGGATCATTGCGTCGAGCTGGGGCAGGCGACTGGCCACGAAATCCGGCAGCGGCTCGTTAGCCCGGATCTCGTCGATCACGCTGCGCACGCCGTCGATTATGTCGGCTTCGTCGGCATGTTTCGCCACGTCGCGACAGCTCTTGAGCGCGCCACGGAAGTAGTCAAGATCGCGCTCAGACAGTTCAAATTCGAGTTTGATGCTCATGGTGAGTAGGGCAGTCGTGGTGCAGCGAAGGCTACGCGCGCCAATGCTGTCGGTCAACGCGCCCAATGGTTTAGAATCCCGCCCAAGGAGGATTCACTGTGAATCACGTTCTGGTCATCGGAAACAAGAATTACTCGTCATGGTCGCTTCGGCCATGGCTTCTCATGCGCGAATCGGGCATCGAGTTCAAAGAGCACCGCATCCCGCTCGACGTGCCGTCGACGAAGGAGGCGATCGCCGCCGTTTCGCCGGCAGGACGCGTGCCTGTCCTGATCACGGGTGAGTCGCACGTCTGGGATTCGCTCGCAATCGCGGAGACGCTGGCAGAACGGTATCCGGACAAGCAGCTGTGGCCGAAAGACGATGACGCGCGGGCCTATGCGCGGAGTCTGTCCGCGGAGATGCATTCCGGCTTTGCGGCGCTGCGGAATGAGATGCCGATGAACTGCCGCGCGATGGGTCGCAAAGTTCGTCTTGGTGAAGAGCTGACAAAAGACATCGATCGCGTGATCGATATCTGGGTGGATTGCCAGAAGCGCTACGACGGCGACTGGCTGTTCGGCGATTTTTCAATCGCGGACGCAATGTTCGCCCCGGTCGTTCTTCGATTCCGCACTTACGGAATCAATCTTCCGGAAAGCGCAATGCAGTATCCGCGGCGTCTCCTTGCAAGCGAGGCGATGCAGGAATGGCTCCTGGATGCAGAATCGGAAACGGAAGTCATCGAGGCAGACGAGAAAGGATGTTAGGCATGATGCGCATGATCGGGCTGGCAGTTGCAGCCTTGTTACTTGGTCCGGCGACCGCATTCGCGGAGCGCTACGAGCTGCCGGCCGACGGCAGCGATGTGATCGGCTACGTGTCGACGGTGCTCGCAAAGGACCAGGATACTTTCGTCGATCTCGCACGCGAACACGGGCTCGGCTTTCATGAAATCTCGCGCGCGAATCCCGGCATCAACCCGTGGTATCCGGGTGAGGGCACCGAGATCTTGTTGCCGAAGCAATTCGTCTTGCCGGCTGGGCCGCGCACCGGACTCGTCCTGAACCTGCCCGAATACCGCATGTACTACTTCCCGGAGCCGCGCGAGGGTGAGTCGCCCTACGTTCTCACTTATCCGATGAGCATTGGCCGCATGGACTGGGAGACACCGATTGGCAGCGCAAAGGTCATCGGCAAGACAGTTAACCCAACGTGGTATCCGCCGAAGTCGGTTCGCGAAGAACATGCAGCGGAAGGACGCCCGTTACCGGCGATTGTCCCGCCGGGTCCGGATAATCCGCTCGGCGGTTTTGCCATGCGCCTCAATCTGCCGGGCTACTTGATTCACAGCACCAACCGACCGGCGGGTGTTGGCATGCGCGTGACGCACGGATGCATCCGAATGTTCCCCGAAGATATAGAAGAGCTGTTCCCGCTTGTCGCGATCAGCACATCCGTTCGGATCATGAACGACCCGATCAAGATCGGCTGGTCCGGCGATGAGCTCGTGATGGAGGCGCATCCGGTTCTCGAGTCTGCTCCGGCGCCGGTCGAAGAAGCGCTTGCGGATACTGCAGACCTTGAAGTCATCGAGGACGAGACAACCGCCGACGAGATTGAGACCGAAGTTGTTAACGAAGAGATCGAGCCGCCGAAAAATCCGCTGACGTTCGCAACGGAACAATTTATTGCGGCGACACAGGAACGTGCGGGCCGGCTCGACTGGGATGCTGTTGAGTCTCTGTTGCAGGCGTCGAACGGTATTCCGTCGGCGGTCGGTATCTTGCTGCCGGTTGAACCCGCAGAAGACGAAGAACCGCCCATCAAGAACGCCGCGACCAGCGTCGCGTTCTAGATCGATCAGAGGAAAGTTCCTCCCAAAGCCCGCAAGGATCGGCCGCGACCGCGGCCCGACTAAATCCGGAACCAAAAAAAACGCCGCGACAAGCGCGGCGTTCTTTCAAGTCTTGCCCGAGTGAATTACTTGGACTGTGACTTCTCAAACATGCGTTGCATGCTTTCGCGGTTTGCTTCGCAGCAAGCCTGCGATTCCGTTGCCGCAGACAGGGCCTGGTCAGCCGTGCTCTGTGCAGACGCAGCAGCCTGTGCAGCGCGGTCAGCAGCAGCACGTGCAGCTTCAGCTGCAGAAACAGCAGCCTGAGCGTCAGCAGCGGCGCGATCAGCAGTCGCCTGGATCGCAGATGTGTCAGCGCAACCAGCAGCCAGTGCAGCGGTCAGCAGCACGGCGCTTACTTTGAGTGCGTTAATTTTCATTGTTGTGTAACCCTTATGGTTAAGAAAACGGCAGGCGCATTATTTCCGAATTGGACACAGTCTGCAACGAAGATCACGGGGTTTGTCCGAATCTGACGCCAAAAAGCGACAGTTTTTTTTGGAATTTGCCTCAAGTCGCCGATTGCTGCCCGAAAAAATGCAGTGTCGTCGTCCGTTTACGACCCGTCAGTACCATCGGCGGTTGAAACGTCGGTGATACGAGCCGGGTTCAGGTTGACCATCTGCGCGAGATCCATGCCGTACCCGGGCCCTTCGTTTTGCATGTGGATCAACGGAAGGTACAGGAGTGGCGGTTTTTCCTCCCAGTTGCCCGACATGGTCGAATCGGCGATAAGCCAGCGGTCGCCGTCGAAAATTTCGCTGTGACCTGTCGACAGGCTGACGTTTTCGTGCCGCCGCTTGACGGCAATTTCGAATAAATAGGATTGCTCGGCCTAGCTCTGACCGGCCAGCAGCAAAAGTGTTGTGATAAGCGACAGGCTGCTAGAGCGAGCCATCGGCCCAGACGCGTTCGAGCAGCATATTGACCGGACCGATCTGCATGTTTGCACGGGCCGCCGATCCGTTGTCGTCGAACCTGCCGGTGAGAGTGATCGGGCCGATGCTCACAGTTGCTGCATCGTCGGCGATGTCCGGCACCCGCTGGATTGTCATGGCCAAAAGCTTGCCGGGGTCGGCGGCGGGCACCCAAGTCTTGAATGTCGTCTGGTCGTCGTCGCTTGCAAGCAGGTCGCGAGTTTTCAGCATTGAACCGTGTTCGCCGATTAGCGTTTCTTCGCCGTCGATGACGTACTCGATCTCCTCGCCTTGGAACAGGCCGTAGATTAGCCAGTCGCCGTCTTCATTCCTCTGGATGCGTACATTCGTGGTGATCTCTCCGTTCTCGGCATCGGCGGAGGTCGCGCTGATCAATGTGCCGTCCGGTCTCGTCCAGCTGTACAGCGTCGAGTCGCTGCTCGCGAGATCGCTGGTACTGATCGGGATCACGGCCGCGCTGTCGACAATTGTCAGGGAATCGCCTTCGTCATCGCGCGCGATGGTCATTTTGAAAAAGCCGACGTTGAGATCGTTCAGTGATTGGATCGTCAGTTCGGTGTAATACGGTTCGAGTTCCTGTTGCGTCGCGCTGAGTGACGCGATGAAGCGCTCAAAGATTTGCATGAAAGTGTCGCGGTAGCCGATTTCGTTGTGCGAGCAGGCCACTGACGTTTCGCCTTTCGTTGCGACCAACGTTTTGCTCAGGCCGGCAACGCCTTGCGTGTTTTCGTCGCCCAGCATGTAGAGCATCTCGAGAGACAGGTAGGGCGTGTCGCGGATGCCGCCGGCGTCGATCCCGTACAGCGAGCGAACCTGTTCCGGTTTCTCGTAGGTCGTTGCCATGTTGCTGATGATGATGTCGTTTACACGGAGTACCAGGGAGGCGAGGTCTTCTTCCTCGTCGAAGATGTAGCACTCGACCGGCGAGCCGCTCTTGATATCGGTTGAGACGTACCAGCCGCCGTCGAATGCGGCCGGCGCTTCCGCCTTGCCGGGCAGCTCGAACATGTAGGCATTTTCGCCGGCGATGACTTCGCGGAACTTGAGCGACTTTTTCTCACGCTGCATGTCTTTCTGCATCCACTCGGGGAGGTCGACCGATTGCGCGTGGACCGCGGTCGGGGCGAGCAGGATGACAGCAAGCAGGACGAAGAAACGGGTCAGTAGCATGGCGAGCTCCGGGGGTGGATGCGGGTGGGGAATCTTGAAAGACGCTGTCGAGTGTAGCGGGTGGCCGGGGGTGCCGAAAGGACGGATGTCCGGCTTCTGCAACGGGTGCTTGTACTGGATGAAATACTGTATATAATCCCAGCATACTGTGAATCCATACAGGAATGTTCAAATGCGCGAACTGACCCCCAGGCAAAACCAGATTCTCGAAATGATCCAGGACTTTATCGACGAAACCGGCATGCCGCCGACCCGCGCGGAGATCGCCCGCGGGCTGGGATTCAAGTCGGCCAACGCGGCCGAAGAGCACTTGAGAGCTCTGCAGAAGAAGGGCGTGCTCGAACTCGTTCCCGGTGCATCGCGGGGCATTCAGCTCAAAGACTCGCTGCGCGAACAGATCGGTTTGCCGCTGGTCGGGCGTGTGGCTGCCGGGAACCCGATTCTCGCGGAAGAGAATATCGAAGCCCGCTACCGTCTTGATCCGGCGCTGTTCAATCCGAAGCCGCACTACCTGCTGCGCGTTCACGGCATGAGTATGCGCGACGCCGGTATTCTCGACGGAGATCTCGTCGCGGTGCATCGCACGCCGGAAGTCCGCAGCCGCCAGATCATCGTCGCGCGCCTGGACGACGAGGTGACGGTCAAGCGTTACCGCCAGACCGGGAACACGGTGTATCTGCTGCCGGAGAACGAGGAGTTCCAGCCGATCGAGGTGGATCTCAAAGAGCAGGCACTCGTGATCGAAGGCGTCGTCGTCGGCGTCATCCGCGACGGTCTGCCGCTGCACTGAAACAGCGATGTCCGGCAAGCACGCATCACTGGAACGCCTGCTGGAAAATCCTCGCCTCTGGCGCGGCAGCCAGTACGCCGGCAGCCGCCACACGGGCCTCGCCACAGGCTATGAGGTACTGGACCGCCACCTGCCGGACGGCGGCTGGCCGCGTGAGTCACTGACGGAAATCCTTCTCGAAGACTACGGTATCGGCGAGCTGAAGCTCCTGATGCCGGCGATTGCGCGTTTAAGCGTCGAAGAGCGGGAGCGCACGGAGCCCGGCTGGATTGCCTGGGTTGCGCCGCCGTTCCAGCCGTATGCGCCGGCGCTCGGAAAGTGCGGCGTCGATCTGTCGCGCATGCTGGTCGTGCGTCCCCGAAACAATAGCGAAGTGCTGTGGGCTGCCG